>CAZBDL010000203.1:0-6665 GCA_964490525.1 uncultured Victivallales bacterium
CGCGAAGCCTTGTGGAATGTAGGAGCCCGCTCCCGCGGGCGAACCTCTGTCTCCCAAGGAACCAAGCCGAGGACGAGGGCGAACGCGAAGCCTTGTGGAATGTAGGAGCCCGCTCCCGCGGGCGAACCTCTGTCTCCCGAAGAGCCAAGCCGAGCACGAGGGGATCATGAACAGCCCTGAAAGGGCGTGACATACCAGCCCAGGGCAACGCCCTGGGAATAAATAAGTTAAAAAGGCCAGAGCCCTGAAGGGGCGAGACATTGCTCCGGCGAAGATACTTACGAGGACACAGGAGACGCGAGACCATGGCAAAGACCCTGAAGAACGCCCCCTTCCGCAATCCCGACCTGCCGCTGGAGCAGCGCATCGACGACCTGATCGGTCGCATGCCCTTGGCGGTGAAGGCATCGCAACTGCTCTACAAGTCGCCGGCGGTGCCCGCCCTGGGCATTCCCGAGTACAACTGGTGGAACGAATGCCTGCATGGCGTCGCCCGGGCCGGGCGCGCCACCGTCTTTCCGCAGGCCATCGGCCTGGCGGCGACGTTCGACCAGGACCTGGCCGGGCGCGTCGCCGCAGCCATCGCCCTGGAGGGACGGGCCAAGCACCACGCCGCCGCCCGGGCTGGCAACCGCAGCCAATACCGCGGGCTGACCTTCTGGACCCCGAACATCAACATCTTCCGCGACCCGCGCTGGGGCCGCGGCCACGAGACTTACGGCGAAGATCCCCATCTCACCGCCGAGATGGGCACGGCCTTCGTCAAGGGCCTCCAGGGCGATGACCCGACCTACCTCAAAGCGGCGGCCTGCGCCAAGCACTATGCCGTGCACAGCGGCCCGGAGGGCAAGCGTCACGAGTTCGACGCCAAGGTTGACGACAAGGATCTCTTCGAGACCTACCTGCCGGCGTTCGAGGCCCTGGCTAAGGCCGGGGTCGAGTCGTTCATGGGCGCCTACAACCGGGTCAACGGCGAGCCCTGCAACGGCAGCCAGCGCCTGCTCGCGGAGATCCTCCGCGGAGCCTGGGGCTTCCAGGGCCATGTCGTCTCCGACTGCTGGGCGGTCAACGACTTCCATGGCGGACACAAGCTCACCAAGGACGCCGCGGAATCTGCCGCCATGGCGGTCAAGGCGGGCTGCGACCTGAACTGCGGCAACGCCTACCTGCACCTGCTGGAGGCGGTCGACCGGGGCCTGCTGACGGAGGCGGACATCGACCGCGCCCTGCGGCGGCTGCTGCGCACGCGCTTCCGTCTGGGCATGTTCGACCCGCCGCGGCGTGTGCCGCTGGCCAACGCCAAGCTGTCCGTCGTCGGCTGCGCCCGGCACCGCGACCTGGCCCGCGAGGTCGCCCGCAAGTCCCTGGTGCTGCTGAAGAACGACCGCGGCCTCCTGCCCCTGCGCCCTGACCTCGGCAAGATCTACCTGGTCGGCGCCAACGCCACCAGCGTCGATGCCCTCCTCGGCAACTACTACGGCGCCAACGACCGCCTCGTCACCGTCGCCGAGGGCATCATCGGGCGGGCGCCGGAAGGCACCACCGTCGAGTACCGTCCCGGCTGCATGCTCGACCAGGAAAACCGGAACCCCATCGACTGGTCGGCCGGGGAGGCCGACCATGCCGACGTGACCATCGCCGTGCTCGGCCTGACCAACATGCACGAGGGCGAGGAGGGCGAGTCGCTGCTGACGGTGGCCCAGGGCGACAAGGAGACCCTCGACCTGCCCGCCTGCCAGCTTGCGTTCCTGCGCAAGCTGCGCAAGGTCGGCAAGCCCCTGGTGCTGGTGCTCACCGGCGGCAGCCCCGTGATCGTGCCGGACGACCTGGCCGACGCCATCCTGTGGATCTGGTATCCCGGCCAGGAGGGCGGCAACGCCGTCGCCGAGGTGCTCTTCGGCGACCATGCCCCGGCGGGCCGCCTGCCGGTGACCTTCCCGCAGTCCCTCGACCAGCTCCCCCCCTTCGAGGACTATGCCATCGCCAAGGCCGGCCGCACCTACCGCTACCTGGCCGCCGAGCCGCAGTACCCATTCGGCTTCGGGCTGAGCTACACCACCTTCGCCTACAACGGGATCCGCCTGAGCGGCGACACCGTCCGCGCCGGCGAGGGGATCGTCGCCGACGTCACCGTCGCCAACACCGGCGGCCGCGCCGCCGAGGAGGTCGTCCAACTCTATCTCTGCGGCCAGGAGCAGGCGGGCGGGCCGCCGCGCAAGCTCGTCGGATTCCGCCGCGTCGCCATTCCCGCCGGGGAGTCGGCGACCGTGACCTTCGCGGCGGCTCCCGAGCAACTGGCGACAGTCAACGAACAGGGCGAGCGGGAGCATGTCCCGGGACGCTACCGGCTGGTCGCAGGCGGCGCCTGCCCCATCCCGCGCAGCGCCGCCCTCGGCGCCGCAACACCGGCCTCAGCGGAGTTCGTGATTTCCTAGAACTTTCCTCACCAAGGAGATAGACATGACCATCGACGTCGGAGTGATCGGCTGCGGCAACATCAGCGGGGCGTATCTCAATGCCGCGCGCAAGTTCCCGGAGCAGATCAAAATCACCGCCTGTGCAGATCTCAGCGCGGACGTCGCCCAGGCCAAGGCGGCAGAGTTTGGCTTGCGGGCGACGACGGTCGAGGACCTGCTCGCCGACCCGACCATCGGCCTGGTCCTCAACCTGACCAACCCGGCGGCCCATGCGGAACTGAACCTGCGCGCCCTGGAGGCGGGCAAGCATGTCCACGTCGAGAAGCCGTTTGCGCTGTCCCTGGACGACGCGAACGCGGTGCTGAAGCTGGCCAAGCGCCGGAAGCTGCTTACGGGCAGCGCGCCGGACACCTTCCTCGGCGGCGGGCACCAGACCTGCCGGGCGCTGGTCGACGCCGGCGAGATCGGCCGTCCGGTCGCCGGCACCGCCTTCATGATGTGCCCCGGCCATGAGAGCTGGCACCCCAATCCCGGCTTCTACTACCTGACCGGAGGCGGCCCAACCCTCGACATGGGACCGTACTACGTCACCGCCCTGATCAACCTACTCGGCCCGGTCGCGCGCGTCTGCGGCATCGTTGGTGCCGCCCACCAGGAACGGGTCGCCACCACCCCGAGCATCGCCGGCCGCCGCCTGCCCGTCGAGATCCCCACCCATCAGGCAGGCACCCTCGAATTCGCCGGCGGCGCCATCGTCTCCCTGGTGATGAGCTTCGACGTCCAGGCCCACCTGCATTCCTGCATCGAGGTCTACGGCACCGCTGGCTCCCTCCATGTCCCCGACCCGAACTGCTTCGGTGGCCCGGTGCGCATCCGCAAGGCCGGGGAGAAAGAGTGGACGGATGCCCCCATCCGCCACGGCTACACCGACAATTGCCGGAGCATCGGCGCGGCCGACCTCGCGGCGGCGGCCACGCACCGGCGCCCGGCGCGCTGCTCCGGCGAGCTTGCCCGGCATGTCCTCGAAGTCATGCTCGCCATCACCCAATCCTCGGACACCGGACGCCACGTCAAGATCAAGTCCGCGGTCGATCGTCCCGCGGCCCTCCCCGTTGGCCTGCCCGAGGGCGCCCTCGGTGACTGACCCCGCCCCCCATCCCCTCCCCGGCGATGTCTGTCGCCAGGCAACTCTCTCGACAAGGAAACCTCTCCCATGAAGAAGAAGGCACTGGTCACCTGGGGCGGCTGGGACGGGCACGAGCCCGCCCAATGCGCCGCGATCTTCGCGGACGTCCTGCGCGCCGAAGGCTTCGAGGTCGCCACCAGCGAGAGCCTCGATCCCTTCCTCGACAGCACCCTGATGGGCTCGCTCGACCTGGTCGTCCCCGTCTGGACAATGAGCAACATCACCGGCGAACAGTGGAAAGGCCTCGAGGCCTCGGTCAAGGCCGGGACCGGCATCGGCGGCTGGCATGGCGGCATGTGCGACTCCTTCCGCCAGAACACCGGCTACCAGTTCATGACCGGCGGACAGTGGGTGGCGCATCCCGGCGGCATCGTCGACTACCGGGTCGACATCGTCCGGCCCCAGGATCCGATCGTCGCCGGCATCAAGCCCTTCGCCATGCATTCCGAGCAGTACTACATGCACACCGATCCCGGCAACGAGGTCCTCGCCACCACGGTCTTCTCCGGCGAGCA
Source organism: uncultured Victivallales bacterium (assembly GCA_964490525.1). GTDB lineage: Bacteria > Verrucomicrobiota > Lentisphaeria > Victivallales > CAZBDL01 > CAZBDL01. The sequence goes on from CAZBDL010000203.1 coordinate 4,119, forward strand.
CGAAGGCGCCGACTGGATCGCCGGCACCGTCATGCCGGTCGTCTGGAAGCGCCGCTACGGCAAGGGCCGCGTCTTCTACTCCTCGCTCGGCCATGTCGCCGCCGACTTCCACAACGTCCCCGAAGCCAAGGAGATCGTCCGCCGAGGACTGCTCTGGGCCTGCCGGTAAGGCCCCGGCAAGGCGGGGAAAACAGAAATCCTAAATCCAAATCCTAAATCCTAAAACCGACATCTGGCATCTGACATCTGACATCTAAAACCCTGAGGGAAAAGGAGACTGACGTGAAGAAGTTCAAGAAGGCCAAGGAGATCAAGGTTGGCGTGGTTGGCTATGGCGGCGCGTTCAACATGGGCAAGCAGCACCTTGAGCTGATGCAGGACGCGGGGATGAGCCCGTGCGCGGTCTGCGAGATCGACGCGACGCGCCTGAAGGTCGCCGAAAAGGAGTTTCCCGGCATCGCCACCTACACGAAGCTCGAGGCGATGCTGCGCGGCGTCGAGCTCGACCTGGCCGTGCTCATCACGCCCCACAACCTCCATGCCAAGCAGGCCATCGCCTGCCTGAACGCCGGGGTCTCGGTGGTCTGCGAAAAGCCCTTCGCCATCACCACCAAGGAATGCGACGCGATGATCGCGGCGGCCAAGAGGAACAAGCTCGTCCTCAGCACCTACCACAACCGGCACTGGGACGGCGGCATCCTCGCCGCCATGAAGGTCCTCAAGTCCGGCCGCATCGGCGAGGTCTACAAGATCGAGGCCAACATGGGCGGCTGGGCCATGCCCCGCGACTGGTGGCGCGCCAGCAAGTCCATCTCCGGCGGCATCCTCTACGACTGGGGCGTCCACCTCCTCGAATATTCCCTGCAGATCCTCGGCGACGCCAAGCTCGTCGAGGTCGCTGGCTTCGCCAAGCAGGGCCATTGGGCCCCGCACAGCAAGTGGGGCCAGGACACCAACGAGGACGAGGGCTGGCTGGTCGCCCGCTTCGACGGCGGCCAGTGGGTCAAGCTCTGCATCTCCTCGCTCGACGTCAACCCCAAGCCGCACTGGCTCGACATCTCCGGCACCAAGGGCTCGATCCTGCTCTCACCGGGTGGCTGCAAGACGATCTGGAAGGACGGCGAGACGACGCTGAGCGAGGATCAGGCGAACTGCCCCGGCGACTACAAGCAGTATTACCGGAACGTGGCCGACCACATGGTCAAGGGGGTGCCCCTGGTCATCACCCCGGAATGGTCACGCCGCCCGATCCACATCATCGACCTGGCCTGCCAAAGCGCCGCGAAGGGACGCGCCCTCCTCGCCAAGTATTCCTGAGGACATCCGGCCCGGCGGCGGACGCCCGCCGCCGGGCTTTCCAACCTGCGGCGGGCGTGATATAGTCAGCATCCATCAGGGGCAACCCACAAGACGGCGGAACGCCCCCCGCGCCCCACGGAAGGAAGCATCATGCCGCGACGTGCCCTTGGCGACCTTGCCCCGGACTTCTCGCTGCCGGACCAGCGCGGCAACCCCGTCCGCCTGGCCGACTTCCGCGGACGCCCGGTGCTGGTCTACTTCTACCCCAAGGCGGACACGCCGGGATGCACCGTCCAGGCCTGCTCCGTCCGCGATGCCGATCCGCGCCTGGCGGAGGCCGGGCTGGCCGTCCTCGGCATCAGCCCGGACACGCCCGATGACCAGGCGAAATTCGCCGCGAAGTTCGCCCTCGGCTTTCCCCTTCTGGCCGACGCCGATCACCAGGTCGCCGAGGCCTATGGCGCCTGGGGCGAGAAGACCTTCATGGGACGCACCTCGCTGGGCGTCATCCGCTCCGCCTTCCTCGTCAACCGCGACGGCCGCATCCTTGCCGCCTGGTATCGCATCCGCCCCGAGGACATGGTCTCGCAGGCCCTGACCACGCTGGCCGCCAACGACACGGACCCCTGAACCCACAGCGACAGGAGACGGTCCATGCACATCATCCTGATGCGCTGCGCATGCAGCGAGTCCTACGAGCAGGAACCACGCGACCATGAGCGCGGCCTGACCGAGGAAGGACGCGAGGACGTCGCCACCGCCGCCGCCTTCATCAATGCCCTTGACATCAAGCTCGACGCCATCCTCGCCAGCCCCTTCCGGCGGACCCGCCAGACGGCCGAGGAATTGGCCCGCCAGCTCCCCGAGGCTCCCGAAGTCACCACCGCGCCCGCCATCATGCCGGGCGCCGGCGTCGAGGAGCTGTTGCGCGCCGTCTGCAACCGCGTCCAATGCTCCGAGACCGGCTGGGTCCTTGCCGTCGGCCACGAGCCCGACATCGGGCGCACCATCCACGATGCCCTCGGCCCCCAGGGGCAATACCGCCTGCCAGTGTCCCCGGGCGACCTCTTCGGCCTCGCCATCGAGTGCCATGCCGGCGTCCCCCGCGGACGCCTCGTTTTCGCCTTCTCCCCGATGAACGCACGGGACTAGGGATAAATCGTAAATCCGAAATCCGAAGCACGAAAACCCAAATTCGAAACACTGGAGGAGCTCTGGACATGAGACGGAAATTGCGCATGGGGATGA
>CAZBDL010000204.1:0-6655 GCA_964490525.1 uncultured Victivallales bacterium
CTCTATGACGAGGACCACGTCTACCTGGCCTTCGAATGTGACGAGCCGGACATCAAGACCCTTCGCGCCAGGGTCACGAAGAACGATGGCAACGTCTGGGAAGACGACTGCGTCGAGGCCTACATCGACACGTCGAACCGGCGGTTTGGCAGCTATCATGCCGCCTTCAACACGCTGGGCGTGTCCTTCCAGGACAACATGCCGGGCAACATCGGCGCCAGGCCCAATGTCGGCATCCACAAGGCCCCGGGCCGATGGACGGCGGAAATCGCCATTCCCTACCAGGCCTTGGGCTACATGGGCATGCCCCGGCCCGGGGACGTCTGGGGGCTGAACCTCTGCCGCGAGAAGCATGTGCCGTCGGAAATCTGCTCGGCATGGTCATGCGGCATCGGAGGCTTTGGCGATCCCCGGCGGCTGGGCGAACTGGTCTTCAGCCCGCCAATCGACCGTGCCTCATGGAAGATATCATCGTCGCGCGGCGATACGGGCTATGCCTTGGCCCATGCGATCGACGGGGACATGGATACCTTCTGGACCAATGGGGCCAGCCAGGAGACCGGCGAGTGGATTGCCGTCGACCTGGGCGAATCGCGGCCATTGTCCGGCCTGGCCTTCGATGCAGGCATTCATCGCAACGACTATCCCGCCCGCCTCTCGGTCGCCGTGTCAAAGGATGGGGCATCCTGGGAGAAGGTGTCCGAAATCGAGGGGAATGACGGGCTCATCAACGTTCGGCTGCCAGGCGTCACCGCCCGCCACGCAAGGATTGAGATCGTCACCCCGAACAACCGGTCGCATGGCTGGTGGTGGACCATTCACGACCTGATCGTCTACTAGCGGCAACATGCCTGCGGAGGCCCGACCAAACATGACCGACCCCATCCGGCTCGCCTGGCGCGACGATTCCACGCCGCAGGCACTCCACCCCCTGCTCAAGGCGCTCGGCGAGGAATACCCCGTCGTCCACAATAGCACCTCCGGCATGCCGCTGCGCTTTGAGCACGCGCCATGCGCCGGGGACATCGTGACCTGGCTGGGGACGGACGGCGAGGCCGTGATCCGTCACCACACCATAGCCGAGGCGGCACGGGGCGTCGGCACCATCCTGGCCGGACTGGCCGACGTCACGCCGCACCAGGAGTCCCGCCTGTTCTCCACCCTGGGCCTGATGCTCGACTGCTCGCGCAATGCAGTCGCCTCCGTGGACCGCCTGAAGCGCTGGCTGCGCCGTCTCGCGCTGCTCGGCTACAACACCGCCATGCTCTACACGGAAGACACCTATGCCCTGCCCGGCGAACCCTACTTCGGATTCATGAGGGGACGCTACACTCTGGAGGAGCTTCGCGACATCGACGCCTATGCCGCCGCGCTTGGCATCGAGCTGGTTCCCTGCATCCAGACCCTTGGGCACTTGGCCCAGCTCCTCAAGTGGCCTGCCTACCGGGAGGTCAAGGACACACCCAGCGTGCTGATGGTCGACGATGAGGCCACCTACCGGCTGGTCGGCAAGATGCTCGACTTCTGGCGCGAGGCCGTCGCCAGCCGCAGGATCCATATCGGCATGGACGAGGCCCATGACCTCGGGCGCGGGCGGTTCATGGACCGGCATGGGCATCGCCGCGCCTTCGACCTCTTCAACGCCCATCTCTCCCGGGTGACCGCCATGTGTGCCGACCGCGGATTCAGGCCGATGATCTGGTCCGACATGTATTTCCGCATGGGCAGCAAGGACATGGACTACTATGACGCCGCCAGCACCATCCCCCTGGACGTGCAGGACGCCATCCCCGGGCAGGTCAACCTGGTGTACTGGGACTATTATCACGAGGAGGAATCCTTCTACCGGGAATGGATCCGCCGCCACCGCCAGCTTGGGCACCCTCCCGTCATGGCCTCGGGAATATGGACCTGGAGCCAGCTCTGGTGCGACCACGCCAAGACCTTGGCGACGGCCATCCCGTGCCTTCAGGCATGCCGCGCGGAAGGCGTGGACGAACTGATCATGACGCAATGGGGCGACGACGGCGCCTGCTGCGCCCCCGACTCCGCCATGCCTTCCCTGGTGGCCATCGCCGAACTGGCGTTCGGGCACAGGGGCTGCCAGGCCTCCGGCGACATCGCCCGGAGGCTGCACGCACTGGGCAATGCCGACCTCGACACCCAACTGATGGCCTCGCGCCTTCTCGCCCACCAGGACGGCCACGTGGCGGCCATGCTCTGGGACGACCCGCTGATCGGCACATTCTGGCGGCACCACCAGGATGGCCCCGGCGGCAGCTTCGGCGCATCTTGGCTGGCCCAGGCGGGCGAATTCGTCCAACACCTCGCCGCCCACCCCGCCACCGATCCTGGAATGGCGCATGCCAAGGCGCTGACGGTTGCCATCATGCACAAAACCCGTCTCCGCCGGGAACTCGTCGCCGCCTATGCCGCGCGGGATCATGATGCCCTCCGAGCCCTCCATGGCCTGATCCGCGAAACCATCCATGCCCTGGAGGCGCTGGCGGAATCCTTCCGGCACCAATGGCTCAGACACAACAAGCCATTCGGCCTCGAGGTCGTCCAGATTCGGCTGGCCGGACAGGTGGCACGCCACCGTGAACTGGCCGTCCGCTTGTGCGAACACGCAGAAGGCAAGGCCGACGCCATCCCGGAACTTGACGAGCCCATTGCCGCGCCAGGGGAAATGCCCCCATGCACCTACCGATCGATGGCTTCGGCATGTCCCGTCTGATGCCGGATCGACAGCAACGCAACCCGGAGACAATTCAATGGACACGATTGGAATCGGCGTCATCGGCGTCGGCGGCAGGGGCGTCCTGTCGCACCATGCCCACCAGCCCGGACGCGGCGCCCGCCTCGTCGCCGGGGCAGATATCCGCAAGGAATACTTCCCCGAATTCCGCCGGATCGCGGGCGAGGACGTCTTCCTGACCGACGACTACCGCAGGGTTCTCGACCGTAAGGATGTCGACGCCGTCTTCATCACCACCCCCGACTTTCTCCATGAGGAACATGCGGTCGCCGCCCTTGAGGCCGGCAAGGCCGTCTATCTTGAGAAGCCGATGGCCATCACCATCGAAGGATGCGACCACATCTTGCGCACCGCCATGCGAACCCGCAGCAAGTTGTATCTTGGCCACAACATGCGGCATTATCCCGCCGTCTTGAAGATGAAGGAACTGATCGACGCCGGGACCATCGGCCATGTCCAGGCCGTCTGGTGTCGGCACTTCATCGATTACGGCGGCGAGGCCTACTATAAGGACTGGCATGCCGAACGGCAGTTCAGTACCGGATTGTTGCTGCAGAAGGCGGCACACGACATTGATGTCATTCATTGGCTTGCCGGCAGTTATGCGGACTCGGTCGTGGCGATGGGCAGGTTGTCCGTCTACGACAAATGCCAGAGACGGGATAAAGATACGCCCTATTGCCCGTCGATGCGGGAGGGGAATCCCGACATCTGGCCCCCGGCGAACCATCATCACATGAACCCGGTCATCGATGTCGAGGACCACAGCATGATCCTGATGCAACTTGCCAACGGCATCCAGTGCTCGTACAACCAATGCCATTTCTCGCCGGACGGCTGGCGGAACTACACGTTCATCGGCGACCGTGGCCGCATCGAGAACATCGGCGACAGCGGCGACTGCGAAATCCGCGTCTGGACGGAACGGCGCGCAAACCTATGGCGTCCCGACCTCGTCTTCCACCTTAAGGCGAAAGACGGGGGCCATGGCGGCGCCGATCCGCGCATCATCAACGAGTTCATCGATTTTGTCCGGAACGGCAACGCCACCAGCACCTCGCCGGTCGCGGCCCGCCATGCGATCGCCGTCGGCTGCATGGCCACGGAATCCTTGCGCACGGACAATGCTCTCCGCCCTGTTCCCGGGCTGGATCCGGCCCTTGCCGCATATTTCGACGGAGGGCAGGGCAGCGACCTGGCCTTGGAGGACAACGTTGAAACCCTCCTGGCTAACCTCTAGTCGCACCATCATGTGGGCCTTCATCCTTGGCCATGCCGTGGCTGGCTATGGCCAATCCCCACATTCGGCGGAATCACGGGATCCCATGGCCCAGGCCAAGGCTGCACATCCCGGCCCTAACATTCCCGAATTAGACAATCCGTATGCCGACATCGACTGGGCGCGCGTCCTCCACCTGAAGGCCGCACTCCATACGCACACTGCGAAATCCCTGCGGGAACATCCGCTGGACAACGCCACCGGCACGGTCGCCGACCGCGTGGCCAAGTACGAGTCCCTTGGCTTTGCGATCCTTGCCATCACCGACCATGATCACCTCAGCCACCCATGGGACAAGTATGGCGTTGAGGAGACGCGGTTGATCCCAATTCCGGGAAACGAACTCAGCAAAAGCGCCCATGTCCTGTCCTATTTCTCCCTGTATGAAGACAATCCCGGCCGGGGGCCATCGGTCAGCAATGGCTTTGACGGGAACATCCGGCAGGTCGGGATGACCGGAGGCATTGCCATCATTGCGCATCCGGCGAGGGGCGGCAGCGTTGCCCGTCCGGATTTCCTCGTCAAGGCCCTGCGGCACCATGATTGCATTGTCGGCATGGAAGTGCTCAACGTCGGACAATACCAACGGAACCATAGCGAGGACCTGTGGGATGAGGTGCTGAGCCAGACGATGCCGGGAAGGAACCTCTGGGGAACGGCATCGGAGGATGCGCATCACGATGGCAGCGCCCGCGGGGCCGCATATACATGCCTGCTGCTGTCCCCGGAGATGAGAAATCCCAAAGGCGCAAAGGAGGCCATGCGAAGGGGGTGGATGTACTTCTCGACATGGGCTTTTGCCGATGACAAGCTCGGCATTGCAGGACCCGCGCCGCAGATCGACAGCATATCCTTGTCGGACGGGACCATCGCCATCGAGGCGAAGGGTGCCGACGAGATCCAATGGATTTCCAAAGGCAAGACGGTCGCCACCGGATCATCGTTGAGCCTGCGTGGTCGCCATGAAATACGCCGTTACGTCAGGGCAAGGCTGATTGCGCGGGGTGGGCAGACCATGACGCAGCCGTTTGGCATCCGATGGGAGGATTGAGGAAGCGCCGAACTCCATTTGCACCTCCACACACAAGACTGGGCAGTACCGCTCGTCTTCAATGCGAAAACCTTCTTGATGGGAAAGGTCTGAAATGAACATCGGCACGAGAGACTTCGGGCGGTGGCGCAATCTGGCGCTCGCCGGTGCCTGCTGGGCGGCGATTCCGTTGACCATCTTCGCGCATGACGACGGGCGCGAACACAATCGCCTGCCGTCGGCGGCGGACGTCAAGGCGGTCTACAAGCCCACTTTGCTGCCGGATCGGATTGTGCTGACCTGGACGGGCGATCCGTCGACGACACAAGCGGTCACCTGGCGGACATCGACGGAGGTGACCGAGGCGTTTGCCGAAATCACCGAAGCAGGCCACGGACCCGAGATCGTCGAGAACGCCATCCGTGTCAATGCCGTCTTTCAATCCCTGCGGACAGACCTGAGCACCGCTCACTATCACACGGTCGAGTTCCGGGGCCTAAAGCCGTCCACCAAGTACGCCTATCGGGTTGGGGACGGCGTCAACTTCAGCGAATGGTTCCATTTCAGCACCGCCAGCGATCGACCTGAACCGTTCTCGTTCATCTACTTCGGGGACACTCAATGCAACGTGCTCTCGATGTGCTCCCGCGTGATTCGCGACGCCTACCGCGCCGCTCCGGACGCCGCCTTCCTGCTCCATGCAGGCGACCTCGTCAATAGCGCAGAATCCGATGCCGAATGGGGCGAGTGGTTCGCCGCGGGGCAGTGGATCTATGCGATGGTGCCCAGCGTGCCGGTGCCGGGAAATCACGAACTGGCGAAACTCCCGGATGGCACGTTCTGCGTGTCGCATCACTGGCGTCCCATGTTCGCCCTTCCCGAACATGGCCCCCGAGGACTCGAGGAAACCTGCTACACCCTGGTCTATCAGGGCGTCCGCATTATTGGGATGAACAGCACCCAGCAACAGGAAAAACAAGCCGCCTGGCTGGACCAGATCCTGGCCGGGAACGACTGCAAATGGGTCGTTTGCGCCTTCCATTACCCAATATACTCCACCGGCAGGGATCGGGACAACAGCAGGCTGCGGACGCACTGGAAGCCGATCCTCGACAAGCATCGTGTCGACTTGGTTCTCCAGGGCCACGACCACACCTATGGGCGCACCGGCCTTCAGACGCCCAGCGCCGGGCCACCTGCCGCGGCAAACGCGCCGACCGGCAAGGCGCATTCCGATGGGCACACGGGCACCATCTACGTGGTCTCGGTCAGCGGCCCCAAGATGTACGACCTGCAGCCGCACCCATTCATGCGGCGCGTCGCCGAGGATACGCAACTATACCAGATCATAACCATCGACGGCGGGGAGCTTCGCTACGAAGCCAGAACGGCCCGAGGCGAGCTGTACGATGCCTTTGCCCTCCGCAAACGCGAAGGAGAGCCGAACGAATTGATCGAACACATCCCCGACTCCCCGGAACGCCGCCGTGACCCGGCGGCCTCGACAGAGTAAGCCCCGAGGCGAAAAGCTGTGCCCTTCTGCTCCGCGGAAATTCAAGGCGGCGCAGGAGCGCAGCAGTCCAAAGAT
>CAZBDL010000205.1:0-6642 GCA_964490525.1 uncultured Victivallales bacterium
GCCCAGCACGACGGTGCCATTGCGGATCACCGGCGTGGCCTTGTAGGTGGAGGACCAACCGGACCATAAGGTGACCATGCCGCCGCCGGTCTTCGCAAAGACGGGCGCGGCCACCTGGGTCGGCGACCAGCCATTGGCGGTCAGGTCGCCGGTGAAGCGGCAATTGCCATCCGCCTCCTGATGCAGCAGCAGGGCGAGGCCGGTCGCCGCCGCGCCGCCGCCACCACTGGGATTGTTGACCGTGATGTTGTTCATGTAGGTGGTGGTCACGGGATTGGCACCACCGAGGGTGACGACGGCGACGGTGCCGTTATTGGGGCGGACGGTGATGTCCTGCCGGTTGCCGAGTATCTCGACCCCGCTGGCATGGGCCGAGAGCATCCCGGCATGCATGGACGGCTGGGAGCCGGTCGAACGGAAGATGCTGATCGGGTTGCTGGCGCCGTCGGCGCCCAGCGCGTCGGGATGGGACCAGAGCACCGTGCCCTGCTGGAGGTGGCTGCCAAGCTGGTTGCCGTACAATGGCCCGGCGGTCAAGGTGCCGCCACCGATGTAGGTGTTGGCCCCGGAGACCAAGTAGCGGCCGTAGTTGCTGCCGCCGTCAATGTAGGCGACGTTCATCGTGCCGGCGCCGTCGGCGATGAGGCCGTCCACGGTCATCAGGTTGTCGGCGCGAGGATTGCTGCCGGCGCGGAGACCGAGATAGCCGGTGACCCCGGCCTGGGCGGTGACCTCGCAGGTCTCGGTCAGGGTCACCGGGGCGCCGAGGCCGCCGCTGATCCATTGCGCCTGGTTGTTAGGCGAGCCGGCGAAGGCGATGTCCCCGGCCAGGGTGAGGGTGGCCCCGGCCTGCTGGTTGACGATCATCTGGGCGCCGTTGGTGACGGTGTCGTTGAAGACGAAGTTGCCGTTGAAGGTCTGGGTCGGGGCCGAGCGGAAGCGGCATTCGCTGCGCAGGGTCGCGCCCGCCCCGAGCTGGAGGGTGCCGGTGAAGCCGGACTGCACCTGGTCGATGGCCATGAACCCGCCGCCGACCAGGGCGAGGGTGCCGAAGCCCGACAAGGTCTCGGCCGTGTTCAGGGCGAGGCACGGGCCGAAGCCGCCGGAATCGATCGTGCCGCCGAAAGTGTTGACGAAGATGCCGCGGTTGCCGAGGTTGCCGGCCTGGGCCGACGTCGTCAGCGTCGCGCCGTTGAACTCCAGGAAGTCACTGACCACAGCGGGCGGATTGTAGCCGAGGCGGTTGACGGCCGGGATCCGCAGGCGGCCGTTGAGGAGGGACCACCGGGTGCTGCCCGTCAGGCTGGCGAAGTTGTCCGCGTTCAGCGTCCAGTTGCCGCCGTCGAGGATGATCGTGAAGGTCCCGGTCAGGGCGTTGAGGGTGACTTCACCGGCGCCGAGGCCGACAAGCAGGGCGCCATTGCCGCCCCAGTCCATGCCGGAGGTGATGTCGACGGTGCCGGTGCCGGCCTGCGTGACCGTCGGCAGGACGGGAAAGACCAAGGTGTTGCCGGTCAGGCTGTAGGCGTCGGCGGCGTTGAAGCCGAGGTTGCCGACGATGCGGTTGGCGCCGAGGGTGATGGCCTGGTTGGTGACATCGGGGAAAGCAAGGTTGTCGCCGTCGGCCGGGATGGTGGCGTCCCCGTCCCAGTTGGCTGGCGTTCCCCACGCCCCGTCGGTATCCCCGTCCCAGGCCCGGTCGGCCGCCCAGGCCGGAAGCGCCATCGCCCCACAAAGCATCCCCGTCGCCAACAGGCCGAGCAAGCGCCTCATCTCCCACCTCCGTTGTTGATCGGCAAGCCATCCCGTGCGCAAATGCAACATCGCAAAAGCCTACGGTCACAAGATAATCCCGAACACCAAGCATTGTCAAGCGGGGATGCGTGGGGATGGCCGCCCGGGAAAAGGCCGACCCGTACGCAGATGGTCAAGCCAGGTGGCACCGCCATACCGGGAGTCACGCCGATTCAGCGGCCCAGCAGGCCGGGGGCCAAGGCGGCCTCGGGTGCCAGCCCCTGGGCGCGCTGCAGGTAATTGAGCAGGCGGCGATGGCGCGATTCCGCGTCGCGGCCATCCGACAGCGGCACGGCCATGACGGCGGCCGCAAAGTAGTTGTTGCCGGCGATGATGGCGCGGCGCAGCCCCTCCTCCTCACCCGGGGGGATGGCAACCGAAGGCAGGCCGCGGTCATGGAAGCGGTTGCCGAGATGCTCGAGGAAGGGCAGGCCGCGCAAGACCTCGCGGCGGATGAAGATCTCCGGGGAACGGAAGGCGAAGACCGGGCGGTCATCGTCGCTGATCGGATATCCGGCAAAGTCCGCCGCCGCCCCTTGCAGGTCGCCCAGGACGGCCAGCCGGAGATGGGCGGGTGAGGCCAGAAAGGCGGACTGCTCACGGGCAGGGTGGGGCATCATCGCCGCGAGGCGATGCCGCAGCGTCGCCGCATCGAGCGCGAATTTCGCCCGCGAGCCGAGGAGGGCGACGATCGGCTGGCGCGGATCGAGGTTGCCCCGGATGGCAATGGCATGGGGGAACTCCGCCAGGAAGCTGCGCACCAGGATGCCGAAGGCCGGGGCATCGAGCTGGTGCATCGCCAGCCACAGGCACAGCACCCCCTCGCCGCCGAGCCTTTCGCCCGCCTCCGCGAAGAAGTCCCGGCTGTAGATGCCCTCGACGCCCGCATGCCACGGATGCAGCAGGTCGCAGACGATCAGGTCCCAGGATCCGGAGGAGCGGCGCAGGACATGGCGCCCGTCGCCGACGACAATGCGGGCCTTGGGATGGACGAAGAGGCGCTGGTTCCAGGGCGCGAAGTAGCGCTCCGCCAAGGCCCGGACCTGGGGATCGATCTCGACCGCCGTCAGCTCGTCGACCGGGAAGTCCAGGACGGCATCGGCCGAGATGCCCGAGGCCATGCCGATGACCATGACCCGCCGGTGCCGCGCCGCGAAGAGCGGCGGCAGCCAGCCCTGGTGCCGCTGCGCCGGCATGCTCCAGCCCGTGCCGTTGAGCTGGTAGTTGCGATTGAGCACGATATGGCGCGAGCCCTCGCCGTCCTCGACCACGGTGGCGATGCCCCAGGGGCCCGCGCTTACCTCGAGCAGCCGGTCGCCAGGCTCGGCCGGGGGAAGGCGTACCAGGAGGATGACGCCGATGGCCAAGGCCGTGGCTGCGGCCAGGACGAGGACCTGGCGCCGGGACCGCGCGAGCGCCGCCGACAGGCCCGTCAGCAGCAGCCCGAGCAGGGCGATGGTCCCGAGGATTCCCAGCCAGCGGCTGGCCAGGCCAGTCAGAACCAGGATCCCGAAGACCGTCCCGGCCTTGTGCCAGGCGAGGATCCGGCCCATCGCCGCGCCATGCCGGGGACACTCCCGGGCGAACAGTTCCCAGAGCGGCGGGAAGGCGGCACCGATGCCCGCCGACGGCAGCAGCACGACCAGGGTGTTCATCGCGAAAAGGCGCAGGAGATAGCCACCCACGCTCCGCGCGCCCGCCTCGGCATGGAACGGGGGAAGCCCGCGGACCAGCAGGGGAAAGAGCATGAGCACGAGGCCGACAGCCGGTAGCAGGAGGCCAAGCAACCGCCTCGCGTCGCCCGCCTGGCGCCGCAGCCGCGGGGCCAGGACGGTGCCGAGCGCCAAGCCCGCCAGGTTGCCGAAGATCACCGCGTTGACCAGGTGGAAGGTCGGCTCGCATAGCTGCAGCAGCGCGATCATCGCCAGTAGCTGGAAGCTCATCATCACCGCCCCATTGGCCACCAGGAGAAGGCCCGGCAGGCCACGGACGACGCCCACCCCCGCAGCCATCCCCACCTCGGATCCGGCGTTTCCCGGACGGCCGCCATCCCGCCGCCAGGCGACCACCAAGACCACCGCCGCCGCCCCCATCTGCAGGGCGGCAATCGCCACGTAGGCTCCGCCATGGCCCAGCCATTGCGGCAACAGCCACCCGGCGGCCACGACGCCCAGGCCGCCCCCCGCCAGGTTGGCCGCATGGAAGGCGGCCCCCCGGGCGATCCGCTCGTCCAGCCGATGCACCGCCCAGGCCCCAAGCGCCGGGAAGCCGATGCCCCCGCAGAATGCCGCCGGCCCAATCAGGACGGAGCCGCAGGCCGCCAGCCCAGCCCAGCCCGGCAAGACGCCGCCGGTCAGCCGCTGCGCCAGCGGATAGAGCGCCAGCCCGGCCAGGGCCCCCGCCCCCGCCAGCAGCTCCGCCAAAGCAAAGAGCCGGGCTGGCGAGGCCACCCGCGCAGAGAGCCGCCCCCCCGCCAGGTTGCCCAGCCCGGCCCAGGCCAGGAGCAGGCAGATCGCCGCATTCGCCGAAAGCAGCGTGTTGCCGAAGTCCCGCCCCAGCATCCGGATCCAGGCGCATTCCAGGGCCAGCAGGCAGGCCCCGGACAGCAGATACTGCAGCAGGAAGAGGTGACGGACCATGGTGCGCCAGGATCTCCCGGTGAACAAGGGCAAGGGGCAGCTCAGGCCAAGGGCGGCACCGGCTCGACCTCGCGGAAGCGGGGCAGGGTGCGGTCACGATCGGAGAGAACGGGGTCGCGGACCGGCCAGGGGATGCCCAGGTCAGGGTCGTCCCAGCGGATGCCGCGCTCGTCCGCCGGCGAATAGTAGGCCGAGCACTTGTAGGCGAACTCGGCGCCGTCGCCAAGCACGCAGAAGCCATGGGCGAAACCGGCCGGCACGAAGAGCATGCCCCGGTTCTCCTCGGAAAGCACGAAGGTCTCCCATTGCCCGCAGGTCGGGGAGTCCCGACGGACGTCGACGACCACATCGAAAACCTCGCCGCGAAGCACGCGGATGAGCTTGTCCTGGCCGGGATTGACCTGGAAGTGAAGGCCGCGCAGGACGCCTGGCCCGGAGCGCGAATGGTTGTCCTGGACGAACTCGCAGGCGATGCCACAGGCCGCCAGCTCGCGGCGGCTGTAGGTCTCCATGAAGAAGCCGCGGGCATCGCCATGGAGCCTCGGCTCGAGCAGCAGCACACCGGCGAGGCGTCCGGGAATCGCCTTCATGGGGACATCTCCGTGGTTCCAGGCAGCGGAAACGGCAACCATAGCCGTGAATTTCTCCTTTTCCACCGGTTGCAATTTCATGGTGGCCGGGATATGATAATCAAAGTAAGAAGCCATTGTACGCCTGTGCGAACAGGCGGTTCGCGACGAAGCAACGAAACCAGGAACGGCCGAAGGATGCTCTACCTCATCCTCAACGTGCTCATCGCCCATCTGCGCCCCCCGACGGGCGCGGTGGACTCCGATATCTGCCTGAACGCGGAACCGGCGCGGGTTCTCCTCGCGGCTCCGGGGCGCCTGTCGCTCCGTCCGCTGCCCCGCCGGTCCATCCGCCTCACGTCGCCTCCCGGCGAGGCCAGGCAGCACGCACCGGACGCCGTTCCCCGCACAGGGGCGCCCGGCCGTGGAAGACCTCTTCGCTGAAGCCCCTCCCGAGGCATCGACGGCCATGCCGCCACCCGGGGACGGCGCCGCCGCCCCGCTGGCGGCCCGCCTGCGGCCGCGCACCTTTGCGGAGTTCATCGGCCAGGAGCACCTGCTGGGGCCGGGCAAACTGCTGCGCCGGGCGATCGACGCAGACCGCTTCACGGCGGTCGTCCTGCACGGCCCGCCGGGGATCGGCAAGACCAGCCTGGCCGAGCTGATCGCGACGCTCACCGGCTCGGCCTTCATCCGACTCTCCGGCGTGACCTCGAACGTCGCCGACATCCGCCGCGAGATCGCGGCGGCGGTGTTGCGCCGGCGCGGCACCGGGCGCAAGACGATCCTCTTCATCGACGAGATCCACCGCTTCAACCGGGCGCAGCAGGACGTCCTCCTGCCGGACCTCGAGAACGGCAACATCCGGATGGTCGGGGCGACCACCGAGAACCCCTTCTTCCACATCAACGGCCCGCTGCTGTCGCGGGCCCTGGTCTTCCGCCTGGAGGCGCTCGACGAGGCGCATGTGCGCACCTTGCTGACCCGGGCCGCGGGCGACCCGCGCGGATTCCCCGGGCACACCGTGACGCTCGCCCCCGAGGCGCTGGACTTCCTGGCCACCGCCTGCGAAGGCGACGCGCGCCGCGCCCTCAACGCCCTGGAGATCGCCGCGCTGACCACGCCGCCCGACGCCGACGGGGCCGTCCGCATCACCCTGGCCGCCGCCGAGGAGTCGGTGCAGCAGAAGGCCCTGGCCTACGGCGACGACGGGCACTACGACACGGCCAGCGCTTTCATCAAAAGCCTGCGCGGCAGCGACCCCGACGCCGCCCTCTACTGGCTGGCCAAAATGCTCCATGCGGGCGAGGACATCCGCTTCGTCGCCCGGCGCATCCTGATCTTCGCCGCGGAGGACGTCGGCAACGCCGACCCCCGCGCCCTCTCCCTGGCGACCAGCGCCATGCAGGCGGTGGAGATGATCGGCATGCCCGAGGCGCGCATCATTCTCGCCCAGGCCACCACCTACTGCGCCACCGCCCCAAAGAGCAACGCCAGCTACCTCGGCATCGACGCCGCCCTCGCCGACATCCGCGAGGAGCGCGTCCAGCCCGTCCCGCGGCACTTGCGCGACAGCCACTACCGCGGCGCCGAGACCATGGGCCACGGCGAGGGCTACGTCTACCCCCACGACGCCGACG
>CAZBDL010000206.1:0-1498 GCA_964490525.1 uncultured Victivallales bacterium
TCCAGCACCAAGATAGCCTCGCGGACGCAAAAGGCAAACGGCAAATCCGCGAAATTCGCCAAATCCGCCCGTCCGATAACGCAGGTGCCTTACCCTATCGGCCACTCAAGGCTCTGACTTATCTTCGTGCCATTGGGTTGTCAGCCCGTCATGGGGCATTCCAAGCCCATAATATCAAATATGGTTCAGGCGCTCATCGGTTTTTGATGACCACTAACTTTGGCAAAACCTTTTTCATTTGCGGGCCTACAGGGAGCTTTCCGTTTATACGCTCAATGAGCAGCTTGACCATTGCATGGCCGATTTCCAAGTTTTGCTTGTCAACTGTCGCGGCCGGCGGGGCTGGTTCTATCTCCTTTTCCCAGCAACCATTCCAGTAATTATCATAACCAACTATTAGAACATCTTCATTGGGTATCTTTCCGAAAATTCGACATGCTGCCGCGATGGGGTGAATCATTCTGTCAGTGGGCAACATTATGGCATCAATGGGGGCCGACCCCATGAAGGATTCCACTAAATGGCCGGCACATGTCCTGGCAAATGTTTTTAGCTCAGAAGAGTCCTTGAATTGGCCAGGATGATGGGGTGTTGTGATCTGCCGCGGAATTGGCAGTCCGGCTTCCATCATTGCCCGCTCATAGCCTTTCTGGCGCTGCCTTATCCAAAGCAAATCATACGGGATTGACCATAAGTGGGCAATCCGCCGCCTCCCTTGCCTGATCAACCATTTAGTCAGGTCATATGCCCCCCTCTCATGATCGGATATCACCTGATCCGCCCCGACAATACCGGCATCTCCGTAAAATACCGTGGGGACATCCACCTTGTGAAGCCGGGACAACAATCGGGAAGAATCATGGGAATCTTCAAGAACCTCCGGAACCACGACACCCAATGGTCGATCATTACTGAAGCTTCGGATTGATTGGCCCCATGAGGAGCGCTGGATTATCATTACATTATATTGATGTGCCTCAATTTCCTCCAGGCATCCCAGCAGAACACGATCAGCCCAACCGGACTCAGTATCTGACACCGGGCGTATCAATGAATTTCCCAGAACGCAAATGGTATTAGTCAGTAGGTCATTAAGCCGATATCGCTTATTGCCAGGGTTGACCGCGACTCGTATTCTTGGAGAATTGCTTCTCAGAAATCCACCATCCGCTAAGCGAGTCAAGGCCTCCCTGACTGATGCACGACTCACGTTAAACTCAGTTGCCAGCTTGCGCTCCGAGGGCAAGCGCATTCCCGTCTCTAAGCGACCGCTCGTTATCCAGGAATGTATCTCGTCATATACGCGATCAATTATCATATTTGTTGTCATCGCTATCTCCATCGCAGGTGGATTCATGCCGTTATCGAGATCGAACCGTTCAGCCCCTGGCACATCTGTTCCATGGCGGGGCCTCTTGGCTTCGCCGGCCTTTCATTTTCCCGGCCGAGCGCATAATACTCCTTTCCTCCGGTGGTTTCAATCGATCCGACAATGAAT
>CAZBDL010000206.1:1592-6628 GCA_964490525.1 uncultured Victivallales bacterium
ACAATGAATGACGATATTCATCCTGGACCAGGAATGCCTGCTCACCCCGGAGGAGCTGGAGACGGCGACCGACCCGTCCGGACGTAAAATCAGCATGGACGCCAATATGAACCTTGCAGGATACCTAAAGCATAACTAAGTTTCAGCAATGCATGGTCAGGATATTTTACCATCACTAGAGAGATGCGACATGAAGACCTCCGGCGCGACATTTTCGCCTGCCAACCTTTCGCCACTGTATGAGGTACATGTCAACGGACAGCCACGGACTGTGCGAGCGTGCCGTGTGTCGGACAACTTGGATGCCAACGGCAACCTGGTGCCCATGGAGGAGAGGCAGAAGGAGAAGGCCCGTGCGGCGGCGTTCTGCAGCTTCAACTTGCCGGAACCGGTTGAGGTCGCAATCAAGGTGAAAGGATGCACCTTGCGCAGCGCACTCGTGCGCCCCCTCAGGATGGGCATTGCCCCCAAGATCGATGGCAACACGCTCCGATTCAGGTTGGATCGTCCATGCAAGCTGTCGGTTGAGCCCAATGGCAGCCTGGCCGAACCGCTGTTCCTGTTCGCTGGCGGGCCGCCACCTGCATGCCCGTCGCCGGATGCGCCCGGAGTACGCTACTTCGGCCCGGGCGAACACGCCCTGGGACTTCATCACCTCAGCTCGGGAGAAACGCTTTTTCTCGATGAGGATGCCGTCGTATACGGGCAAATTCGCGGTCAATGCGTCGAGCATGTCCGCATCGTGGGCAGAGGCATTCTCGATCTTGGCCGTGCACCGGGCCAGTATGACAACCCCAAGTGCAATGAGTACGGCATCTGCGGATGCGGTCTCTCGTTTTCTGGTTGCCGGGATATTGTGATTGAAGGCGTCCATATCATTGATGCGCCGGGTTGGACTATTCAGTTGATTCACTGCGACAATATTCGGATAGCCGACACGCGGATCATCACATGGCGAGGCAACGGCGATGGGATCGATTTGTGCAGTTGCGAAAATTCGATTGTTGAAGACTGCTTCTTGCGGACGTTTGACGATGCCCTGGTGATCAAGGGGCTGACGGATCTTTGTTATCCGGCCGCGAACGGGAAGTTCCTGCCAGACGGGAAACGGAAGAACGCCCGCAACCTGATCTTTCGCGACTGCGTGATTTGGCTCGATATCGCCCATGCGGTTGAAATCGGACTGGAAACCCGATGTCCCGAAATATCCGACATCCTGTTCCAACGCATGGACATTATTCACTGCCTGCACATCAGCGCACTGGATATTGAGAGCGGCGACTCGGCGACAATCCGTAATGTCGTCTTTGAAGACATTTCGATTGAGGATGCGCGTTGCCAGAAGCTGATTCGCGTATGCACAAAACCAACCTATACGACAGCCGACGAATGCCGCGGCCCGATCAGGGATGTCGTTTTCCGGCGTGTCCAGGTACATGGCCCTTGCCCTCCTTCCTGGATCAATGGCGAAAACGAGCGGGCGAGCGTCAGCGAAGTGTCATTCGACAATGTTCGGATCAATGGTGTCATGGTGCGTGATGAAGGCAGCCTGGGACTGCTGGTTGAAGGGGCAGTGGATGGCGTCCGCTTCCGATGCTGACCTACTTCATGGATCTACGCCACCCGCTGGATCAATGCCCCATGGAGGCCAATGGTCTTAAAATAGACTTGACCCCAGCCCAAACGCCTCCACGCTCAACATTCACCACTCAACGGTCGAGTCTAAAGCGAGTTTAGGTTCATGCCTTGATTTCGACCGCGTCCTGCCGTAGCTCCGCCATCTGGCGAACGACGGCGGATCCCTGTTTCGATTTCGAAATGTCTTCCCCCGGGGCAATGCATGGGGCTGATTCCCGAATCATTGTGGATGATTCGCTGGTAGAGGCATGTGGCGATTTCACCTCCAATCAGGTAATCTTCAACGGTCGTCTATCGATTTACCCGGCTTCAGGGGGAACGTCAGTTCCTCAACGCAAAGGTGTTCGCTTAGGAGTTGCTCCTGACCACCGCCGACCATGATGGTGAATCCACCGGGCTCGACGCGATTGACCATGTCCCTATCACAGCAGGCCAGCATGGCAGGCGTCAGATCGAACGTCACGGTCGACGTCTCTCCAGGCCGCAGCGACACTCTCGCAAAGTCGCGGAGCTCCATGACCGGCCGGGAGACTGAGCAGATGTCGTCTCGGATATAAAGCTGCACCACTTCTTCTCCGGCACGCATTCCGGTGTTGGTCACGTCCACGGCAACCGAGCATGATTCGCCGGGAGCAACATTCGGCTTGTCGATCCGGAGATTGCCATAGCCGAAGGTCGTGTAACCAAGCCCATACCCGAATCCGTAGATTGGCTTGGAATCCATGAAGACATAGTCTTGGCGCGAAAGCGGCTTGTGATTGTAGTATACGGGCAACTGTCCTTCGTGCTTAGGAAACGAAACAGGCAGCTTTCCGGATGGGTTGACGATTCCGGCAAGAATCTCCGCCACTGCCGTCCCTCCTTCACATCCAGGATACCAGGCGTAGAGCAGGGCGTCCGCCAGGCCCGCGACCGGGGCCATGAGCAGCGGACGTCCCGCGATGACAACAACGACCAGCGGCTTGCCGGTTGCCTTCAGTTCGCTCAGGAGTCTCATCTGCGGACCGGCCAGCGACAGCGTTGCGCGGTCAAAGCCTTCGCCGCATTCCATGTCGATATCTCTGTCTCCGTGCGCCACCAGCGCTTGCCCTGTCTCCTGGTTGATGTCCACTTGGTGCCGCGCCGACGAACCTCCGACCACTGCAACCGTGACGTCACAACGCGCGGCCGCCCTGACGGCTGCAGCCAGGCCCGAAGCATCGGCTGAACGGACACGGCACCCGCGCTCGTAGTCAACCTTGATTCCGCGTTGTCCCAGAATGGAACGGCAACCGTCCAATACCGATACGATGCCCTCGCGTTGTTGGACGGCCGTATAGTCGCCGAGCTGATTGTAGTGATTGTCCGCGTTCGGCCCTACGAGGGCAACGGACCTCACATTGTCCGCCAGGGGCAGCACACCGCTGTTTTCAAGAAGCACAATCCCTTTCCTGGCGATATCGCACGCGACCGCCCTGTGCGTCCGGCACCCAACGACCTCCACGGCGCGACCGTCATCGGCATACGGATTCTCGAACAGGCCGAGCTGGAATTTGACCCTCAGTATGTTTGCCGCGGCACGGTCGATATCGGCCATATCGACATACCCCCTGTTCAATGCCTGCTTGAGCGGGTCCGAATAGCTGCCGGCAAACATATCGGCATCCGTTCCTGCCCTGATGGCCATTGCCGAGGCTTCTGAATCGTCGGAGCAAAGCCCGTAGCTCTTGCTGCGCGTGATCGAGTTGCAGTCGGAAACGACAAATCCGTTGAAGCCCCATTCGCCACGGAGAATAGCCGTCAGCAGCCTGTGGTTGCTCGTGCACGGCACGCCGTCGATTTCGTTGTAGGCAACCATGATTGCCAGAGCGCCGGCTTTGACGCAGCGCTCGAAAGGAACGAGGTGCACCGAACGCAACTCCCGCTCACCCATGCTCACCGCCCCGCCATTGTGACCGCCTTCGGAGGCGCCATACGCGGCAAAATGCTTGAGTGTCGCGGCTACCCGGCCATCCGATTGGAGCCCTTGCACCATCGCCTGGCCGAGATGCGCGGCCAGCCATGGGTCTTCACCGAACGTCTCTTCCGTTCGCGACCAGCGCGGGTCACGCGCAAGATCGAGGTCGGGGCCGTAGGCAACCTGCGCACCGCTGCCGCGCAGTTCGGCAGCTGTGGATTGCCCCATACGCCTGGCGAGATCCCGGTCCCAGGCGCTGGCAATCCCGATGCCAGTCGGAAATACTGTCGCGCCGATGGCCATGAGGCCGTGCATGCACTCTTCGTGGAGCAGAAGCGGGATACCGTGTCGCGACGATGCGATGGCACAAGCCTGGAGTTCGTTGACCAGGGAAACGCGTTCCGCAGACGTCAACCCGGTTTCCAGTGTGATCTTGGTCCATGCATCCGCACGAAGCAATGCGTACAATCCGCCAATCCCGCCGGGCTTCTGCACATGGTTCATGAACCAGCTGGAGATGTTCACCCGCCCCCCCGTCTTCTCGTATGCGTGCCAGCCCAGCGGCAGCAGGAGCTGGCCACATTTTTCGTCGAGCGAAAGCTGTGAAAGCAAGGCATCGACACGCAGGTCAACGGGCAGAGAGCTGTCCCGATAGGCTTCAGGGTTCATGGGGTGACTCACAAGACGGACTGGGCCGAGTAAAGGGTTTCATTGAAGATTCAACCGACGCATGGCCATCGGACTCACATGGGGGCACCCCTTCACGACCGGTGACCAGTTGAGGTGGCGGAGTTGCCGCCGACCCTCGCTGTCTGACGGATACGCATAACGCAGAAGGTTGATCCAGATCGATTGGCCGACGGCCAGGGATTTCTCCTTTCCTTCCTTGGCGCAGACTTCGCCCACCGGTATGGCCATCTCGATCACCCAACCGATGGGCTCGTTGCCTTTGACCAGGGGGGCGCCGGCAGCGCGGAAACCTTCAGGATCCCATGCCAGATCATCTTGCCGGACCTCGGTCTGCGCCCAGTCGATTTCATCCGAGGGGAAAGTCGGCCCCGGAATCCAGGAGTGGTAGAGGTCAAAGGTGGTGCCCCTGACGCTAGCCTGGAATTCAGCGTAGTGGGTCAATTCCTCCTGCGTCCGGAGGAAGACCTCTGCCACATCCTGCTGATAGAGTGGGTCATCGTGGTTGGCAAAAGTGGCCCATGCTGGCTGTGGACTGCGACATATGAATGCGGCGTACAGATGTTCGCCGTGCCAGAGCAGCCGGGCTTCAGTACGATATTCCGGACGGCGGGAGAACATTTCTTGGTCCTCATTGAATGGTCCGGTGAAAGGCTGAGTCCGAAAGGCGCGGAGCCAATCCTCCTCGTCGAGCCGCCCGTCAATTACGGGAGCCTGCCGCGACTGCGGGATGCCTGTGGGCCAAGGGGATGCACCACTGAGCATGTCCCTGCGG
>CAZBDL010000207.1:0-6589 GCA_964490525.1 uncultured Victivallales bacterium
ATTTACCATTGATTTATCTGTTTTGCTCGCCTTTTTTATGAATAATTCAGGCTAGGCCCGCTCCGCATCCGTGCCCCTGAGGCGGAGGCGATGATGCCTTGGCCTGGTGTCCCGGCGTTGCGGAAGCGGCGGCGCGGTGATAGGTTTCGCGCATGAGTGCCGTGAGACAGCAGCGTCGTCGCCTGGCGGATCCCATTGAGGAGGCCGCGGACGCGTCCATGGCGCCGGAGGATGAGCGCGAGGTGCGCGGGGCGGACCTGCCGGCGGAGGACGCCGATGCGCTGCAGATCTACTTCCGGCAGATGTCGGAGACGCCGCTGCTGACGCCGGCGGAGGAGTTTCGGATCGCCTCGGAGTACCAGGCGGCATTGGGCGACTTCCGGCGTGAGCTTTACGGGCTGGGCTTCGTGGCTGTGGAGCACCTGCGGCTGCTCGCGGACCTGGACGCGGAGAACCTGTCGGCCCGCTTCGAGCCGCACGGCGAAGATGGCGGGGCCCCGGCGGGGCGTTCGGCGATGGCCTGGGACGCCTGGCTGCCGGTGCTGGCCGAGTGGGGGCGGGAGATCGCGGCAGGCTACCGCCGGTGCCAGGCGGCATGGCGGGAGCGGGACGGGCATGCCGAGAAACTGTCCCGCGCCCGGGCGAAGCTGGCCGAGTGCCTGTTGCGGCATCCGGCCCTGAACGAATATCTTTGCGAGTGGCGGGACGTGGCGCGGGAGTATCTGGCCAAGCTGGACAAGGCGACGGGCCGATCGCGCCAGGACGCCGCCTTCCGGGCGGAGCTGGCCGAGAAGCTGCTGATGGAGGTGGACGAGTTCCGGGCGACGATGGCGCGTTTGGCGCAGCTGCAGTCGCTGTCGGAGGAGAAGCGCAACGCGCTGCTGCGGGCGAACCTGCGCCTGGTGGTGAGCATTGCGCGCCGCTACTTCAGCCGCGGCATGCCGCTGGTCGACCTGATCCAGGAGGGCAATCTCGGGCTGATGAAGGCGGTCGACCGGTTCGATCCCCGGCGCGGCCACCGTTTCAGCACCTATGCGACCTGGTGGATCCGGCAGGCGGTTGGGCGGTCGATCGGGGAGCAGTCGCGGACGATCCGCATTCCCGCGCACATGATCGCGACGCTGGGGCTGATGTCCCAGGCGGAGCAGCGGCTGCTGCAGGAACTTGGGCGCGAGCCGACGGCGGAGGAGCTGGCGGCGGTGCTGGACATGCCCATGGAGCGGGTCCGGGCGCTGCGCCGGATGGCGCAGCAGCCGATCTCGCTGCAGGCGCCGGTCGACGGGCCGGAGGGGCATCTGGTGGTGGAGGACATCCTGTCGGCCTCGGACTCCGAGGATCCGGTGCGCGTGGCGGCGTTCTCGATGCTGCGCGAGAAGCTGCGCGACGTGCTCGACACCCTGTCGGAGCGGGAGCAGCAGATCATCGGCATGCGCTTCGGGCTGTTCGGGGCGGAGACGGCGACGCTGGACGAGCTGGCGGCGCATTTCTCCATCTCGCGGGAGCGGGTGCGCCAGATCGAGGCCAAGGCGATGGAGAAGCTGCGCCATCCGGCCCGCAGCAAGTACCTGGACGGATATTTCCGGTGACGGGCGACGGCGACATGTCGGTGGTGGAGTTTGCGGGCGAACCGGTGACGGTACTCTGGCGGCGGAGCGCGCGGGCCCGGCGCCTGCAGATGCGCGCGCACCCCGAGGGAGTGATCATGGTCATGCCGGTCCATGGTGAGATGGCCGAGGCGGAGCGCTTCCTGCGGCAGCATCTGCGCTGGGCGGTCCGGCACATGCATGCCCTCCGCTTGGCGCGCGGGCGGGTGCCGCCGGCGCATGACGGCGCGCTCCTGCCGTTCCGCGGCGGGCAGGTGCGGTTGTCGATTCGCCCGGCGCCCGGCAATGTCGATTCGGTGCTCCTGCACGGCGACCGCCTGGTGGTCCTCTGTCGCACGCCGGAGGCGCGCCATGCCGTCCTGCGCTGCCTGAATGAGTGGTATCTCGATCAGGCGGCGGCCGTGGCGAACGCGTTGCTGGCGAAATGGATGGAGCGGATCGGCGTCCAGCCATCGACGGTGCGGCTGCGCGACCTGTCGTCGCGCTGGGGGAGCTGTTCGTCGCGCGGGGCGGTCTCGCTCAACTGGCGCCTGATCCTGGCCCCCGACGAGGTGTTCGAGTATGTCGTTGTTCACGAGCTGTGCCATCGGCGCCGCCTGGGCCATGGCGCGGCGTTCTGGGGATTGTTGCGCGAGATGCTGCCGGAGGCGGAGGCGTCGCGCGGCTGGTTGCGCGAGAACCAGGCCTGGATGATGGGTTTCCTGCGGGAGGATACGGCATGACCATGGCGAGCCATTCCGGGGGCGCGGGGGAGGGGTGCCGTCTGCGGATTCCCCTGGCGGAGGATGACGTGCGCGCCCTGCGGGTCGGCGACGCGGTCCGGCTGAGCGGCGTGATCCACACGGGACGCGATGCCTTTCACCAGCGGGCGCATGGCCTGGCCCCGGCGGAGTTGCCCTTTGTCCTGGCGGGCGGCGTGATCTTCCACTGCGGCCCGATCGTGGTGCCCGATGGCGACGGCTGGCGCCTGACCGCCGCCGGCCCGACCACCTCGGCACGCACTGAGCCCTACCTGCCCGGCATCATCGCCCGGCATGGCCTCCGGGCCGTCATCGGCAAGGGGGGGATGGGGGCGGGAACCCTCGCCGCCTGCCGGGAGCACGGGTGCGTCTACCTTTCCGCGGTCGGGGGCTGCGCCCAGCTCCTGGCGGCGTCGGTCCGCCGCGTCCTCGGGGTTCACTTCCTCGCGGAATTCGGTCCGCCCGAGGCGGTCTGGGTGCTCGAAGCCGAGGACATGCCGCTGCTGGTGACCATGGACAGCCATGGCGGCAACCTGCACCGCGAGGTGGCCGAGGCCTCGCGGCGGCGGCTGGAGAACACACGGTGACGGCTTGGCAAACGGCACCCCGGGAGGTATTGTCCACGCATGCGGATTCCCGACCTTTTGGGGACGGATGTGTCATGAGGCCTTCAGCAACCTACAATGCGCCATCGGCGTGCCAAGGCGGGATGGCACAATGAGACTTGCGGTGATGGCGGTGTCCGGTTGGTTGGCGGACTGGCCACGGCCGTTGCGCCGCGATCGGGGGACGATCCTGCTGGAGACGGCGCTGGTGCTGCCGGTGTTTCTCTGCCTGCTGTGCTTCTGCATGGACCTGCCGCGCTTCCTCTCGGTGAAGCAGCGGGTGACTGGTGCGAGCCGCCTGGTGGCCGAGGTGCGGATCCGCAATGGGGGTACGAACGTGGTGACGCCGGCCCAGCTTGGGGAATGGTTCTTCGACGACCCCTCGGGGCAGCAGGTGGCGCTGAAGATCACGCTGCCCGAGAACAAGTACCCGCTGATCTCCGGTGCGCTCAAGTCGCTGGAGGACTGGCTGGAGGGATTCCTCGGGAAGCTCTTTGTCGGGGTGATCAAGTTCCTCGCCAACCTGGCCACAGGCGGCGCCTTGGAGCCCTATGTCCTCAATGTCTTCGGGCGGGACGTCTTCTATGGGGGGCGGGTGGATGCGGAGGTGAAGACCCTGCTGCCGGCCCGGGCCTATGCGGTGTTCGCGGACGCCCCGGGCTTCAAGGACACCCACACGGTCTCGGCGGTGACCTACATGCCGGGCTGCGACTCGTGCAAGTTCACCGGGACGACCTTCATCGGCTCGATGCTGGACTGGCTCCATGACCACTTCGGCCTCTGACCCCGGGAGTCCGGGCCGCCCCGACGGCGGCGTCCTGCGGACGCTGGGGACGATGGCGGGCCGAGGGCTGGCGACCTTCCTGGTGGTGGCGGGGATCGGCATCCTCGGCGTGCGCCACCATCACCGGGCAGCCCGTGCCAAGAAGGTCGACGGCGGCCCGCCGCAGGTGGTGATGGAGCCGGTGCGCAACATGGCCGGCCTGGGGACGCAACGGCTTTCGGTCGACGGCATCGACCTGGTGGTGACCCGTTCCTGGGAGGCGGGCTCGCCAGCGGGGGTCAGGGGGCGGCTGACCCGGCGCAACCAATCCCTGGGTTGGGAAGCCGTGGCCGGGGCACCGGAGAACCTCCCGCCGACGGTGAGGAGCCGTCCGGAATTCGGCTTCCTCTGCTTCCTGACGCCGAACCGGAAGGTGGTCGGATACGCCCTCAGCCCCGACGGCTCCGGAACCCGCATTGCGGCCACCGAGCTGGACCTTGGGCAGGTGGCCCGGAGGGCGGGCCGGGAAAGCGCGCCGCCAGCGCCTGCCGAACGGGCCAGGCTGATGCCCGAGCGTCCGCGCCTCGCCTTGTCCGGCGGCACCTCGGGTAGCGACCTGTACCTGGTGGTTGTGCCGTCCGGCGATGTCGCGGCCGTGGGCGCCGAGATCCGCCAGCGCTTCGAGCGTGACGGCTGGCGCCTGGAGCCATGGGAGGCGGTGGTCGGCCCCGATAGGCCCGTGCCGTTCGACGGCGATCTGCTGGTGGCCCATCGGGGCGGCCAGCTGTGCCATGCCGTGATCAGCCGCGAGGACGGGGATGTCCTGATCTCCTATCGGTTCTCGACGGCCCGCCCCGCCCGGGTCATGGGCCCATGATGGCGGCCAGCCGGGCGGATGGCGCGGCAACCATCATGATTTCCGCTTGATCCGGCGAAGCGGCGGAGGCAATGGCGCCCCCGGGAAAGCGGGGCTGGCCGTTGGCAATCCGCACGGTCCTCGGGCTTCGGGGGCGAATGTTGGCGAAATGTCCGTATAGTATGGGCTGGCCGGACAAGGTCCTGCCGCTGGAGGTCCCGATGGCCGAGACGGAACGCCTGACCCAAGCGCATTTTACGGAGCTGCTCCGCCGTCGTGACGACGCCGGGCTGCTGCGGCTGCTGCATTCCGCCGATCCGGCGGACGTGGCCGACCTGCTGGAGTCGGTCGAAAGCGAGGACGCCTCCCGCATCCTTTCCCTGCTGAACACGGAGCAGGCCTCCGACGTCCTGGTCGAGCTGGATCCCGAGGAGACCGAGGAGATGGTCGAGTCGCTCGATCCGGCGCGGTTGGCGGCGATGATCGACGAGATGGCGCCGGACGACGCCGCCGACTTCTTCCAGGAGCTGGACGAGGAGGCCCGGCCCGAGGTCCTGGCGCGGCTGCCGGAGGCGCGCCAGCAGGAACTGCGGCGCCTGCTGGGCTACGAGGAGGACAGCGCGGGCGGGCTGATGACGCCGGAGCTGTGCGCGGTGCCGTCAGAGGCGACGGTCGGGGACGCGTTGCATGCGATCGCGGCCCAGGAGTTTTCCGACCCCATCTCCAAGGTCTTCGTGCATGACCGCGAGCATCGGCTGGTCGGGGAGATCGGCCTGGCCGACCTGCTGGCCAAGCCGCATCATGCGCGGATTGCCGAGGTGGTGGACCAGGATCCGGTCCGCGCTCGCGTCGACCAGGACCAGGAGGAGGTCGCCAACCTCTTCCGGAAGTACGATTTGTACGTGATGCCGGTGGTCGATGCCGAAGGGCGGCTGGTCGGGCGGATCACGGCGGACGACGTGATGGACGTAATGCACGAGGAGGCGGGCGAGGACCTGGCGCGGCTGTCGGGCGCGCCCGACCTGGAGTCGCAGACCGACTCCGCCTGGCTGATTGCGCGTCTGCGGCTGCCCTGGTTGCTGGTGACCATGGCCTCGGGCCTGGTGATCAGCGAGATCATCCGCCGGATGACGGGGATGACCTGGGCCGAAGGCCTCAGCCTGGCGGCGTTCGTGCCGGCGATCATGGCGATGGGGGGCAATACCGGCATGCAGAGCTCGACGGTGACGATCCGCAGCATCGCCCTCGGCGAGATCCGCGCGGAACAGCTTGCCCGGCGCTTCCTGCGCGAGATCTTCGTCGGCTTCCTCATGGGCGTGGTCTGCGGCCTGGTTGCCGGAACCCTGGTCTGGGCGAGCCTCCACGCATTTGGCGGCGAGGTCAGCCATCCGACGGGCCTGCTGGCGGCGATCGTCGGGGCCTCGATGTGCTCGGCGATGACCTTTGCCGCCTTTTGCGGCACCCTGATCCCGATCATCTTGCAGCGGCTGGACATCGATCCGGCGCTGGCCTCGGGGCCGTTCGTGACCACCGGCAACGACCTGTCCGCCTCGCTGATCTACTTTGCGACCTGCTATCTGCTGCTCCAACTGGCCTGACGGCAAGGGGAAGATCCGCACGATGCCCATGCACGAGGAAAGGCTGCTCTCCCCGGCACGCGCCGTGCTCCTGCTGGCCCTGGCGTTTGCGGCGATCTATTCGCCCCTGCAGCTGGGCGACCGCGAACTGCGCTGGCGTGAGGGGTTCCATGGGGCAATGGTCCTGGAGATGGATCTGGCCCGTCCGAACACCGTCGCCCATGGCGAGGTGATCTCCGGGGAATACCCCTTGTATCCCTGGCTGGTCGCCGTGGTCTGGCGGGGAGGGCAGGCGCTGGGGCTGCCGTTGTCGCTGGCGTTCTCCCTGCGTCTGGTGTCGGTGCTGGGCTTGGCGGGCATTGCCGCCGCGGTCGGCTATGCCGGACACCGTGCGGCGGGGGGGCAGGCGGGGATGGTCGCCGCCGCCGCCTGCATGTCGATGTT
>CAZBDL010000208.1:0-6578 GCA_964490525.1 uncultured Victivallales bacterium
TCACGCCTGACCTGCCGCCCGAACACGACACGCCAATGCGGAGATTGGCGTTCCCGGCGCCTTGGCACCTGTCCTGCCGCCACCCCATGGCGCTTTCGGCGAAAGCGCCATACCCGGCGCCAATGGCCTGCCCCTGTCCGCTTGGTCCGTTGGGTCCGTTCCCACTTGCGTGTTCAGTGTTCAGCGTTCCCTCCCCCCTTCCCCCCTCCGGTGGCGGGTTGGCCCCCTTCATGCTATACTTTCCATCGAAAGTCCAGCCCCACCCGACGCCAACCCCAGGGAGCCGCCCATGCCATATCCCCACGCATTGAATAGCGCGGAACTTGCCACGCCCCGGGCATGGCGCGGAACGTGCCACATCCTAGGTGTGGAGCGGAATGCCTCCCCGCCCCATGCCTCTCCCCATGCCTCTCCCCATGCGCCATGCCCCACGCTCCATGCCTTCACCCTCGTCGAGATCCTGGTCGTCCTCGTCGTCATGGCCATCCTCATGCTCATCGGCATGCCCGCCTTCGAGAAGATCGCCAAGGGCCAGGGCGCCGAACTCGCCGCCCGCGAAATGGTCGGCAAGCTCAAGGCCGTCAGGGCATATGCCGTCAGCAACCGTGTCTATACCGCCCTGGTCCTGCCGTCGGACGAGCTTCCCGACGATTACCGCTTCCGCTCCTACCGGGCCGCTGTCGTCGATTCGCTGGGGGCCTTCCAGTATTGGGTGCCCAACGAGAAGTGGAACACCTTGCCGACCGGAGTGGCCTTCCTGGACATCACCAGCGGCGCTGCCGACACCCCCGATCCGGCACATAGCTTTCTGGGGGCCATGCCCGCCATCACCAATGCCGACTTTTCCGACATGAGCGGAACGAGTCCGGACAACAAGACCCTCAACGCCGTCGTCTTCAAGCCGAACGGGCGGCTCAAGTCGGGCAACAAGACCTATCTCCACCTGGGCGAGGGCAAGTATTCCGGGGGCTCGCTGATCGTCACCAACCCCGATCCCAACGCCTATGTCACGGTGAACATCGACCAGTATTCCGGCCGCGTCTCCTACGGAAAGGAATGACCATGCAACGCCACCCCGTCAGGAAACCCTTCAACCTAGTCGAGATCACCCTCGCCATGGGCGTCATCGGCATGGGCATCGCTGGCGTCATGGCCCTCATGCAGCTCGGCATGAAGTCCAACAAGAATGCCATCGGCGACAACTACGCCGCCGACGCCGCCGACCAGTTCGTCACTTACTTCTATGGCGCTGCCGCCAACGCAGCGATGTGGTCGATCGGCACAAACCAGGGTTTGAAGGACCCCGCCACCAGCATCTATCTCAGCCCCAACAATCCCGATGGCGACGGCAGCCTGGAGGGAAGCACGACCTGGACGGACATTCCGAATTCGAACCTGCAGAGCTCGACGGTCTCCGGCCTTTACCGCGTCAACCAGGGATCGACCGCCGGGGTGGCCGACTTCGAGGCCGCCGTGCGCGTCTGGCAGACGCAGATCACCGGCGTCTACTTCAGCGACAGCCATGCCTCGGAATCCATTGACGAGGACTACGGCATCGGGCTCAACATCGAGGTGAGCTGGCCGGTCGGCAAGCCCTACGACAGGCGAGAGAAGCGCCACTACTACGTCGAAATCTTCAACCGGAACAAATAAACGGGAGCTCCCGGCATGTCCATTCATTGTTTCGGCTTTGGTGGGGGGCGGCTGGCGCCATCCTGCGAATCTCGCCAGGCATCCCGCCAGGCCTTTACGCTGGTGGAACTGGTCGTGGCGATGGCGATCTTCTCGCTGATGATGATGGTGCTGATCAACATCTTCACTTCTTCGCAGCGGGTCTGGTCGACGGCCGCCGCCCGCACCGAGATGTTCGAGAACGCCCGCATCGCCCTGGACATCATCGCCCTCGACCTGCAGACCGCGCATTACGACAACGGCAAGGTCCCCTTCTGGCACAAGCCGATGACCGATCCGACCAATGGGGCCGAGTCATATATTTCCGTCGGGCCAGGTGAGCCTCCTTATTCAAGATACGCCAACGAGATGCTGGCCTTCGTCGCGGCCACGCCCTCGCCGCAGTCCACCAACACCTCGAACCTCAACGAGATCAAGTACCAGCTCGCCTATGCCGAGACCAATGAATATAATGCCGGCTGGCTGATGCGCAGCACCACCGGCGACAGCTCCGGCAACCTTGGCTGGTTCCGGCGCGAGGACGGCTGGAACGACGCCATGATGACCGTCGCCGGCTGGGCGGGTGCCGCCATGCCCAACCAATGGCCCAACAATTCCAGCATGTGGCCCGTGGTTGGGGGGGCGAACAACGAGTGGGAATACGTCTTCACCCAGGGCGAGGGCTCCAGCGACCCCTACCGCCGGCTCATCCCGCATGTCACCAACCTCGAGTTCGTCTGCCTCGACAAGGAGTACAATCTGATATCGGACAAGTCGACGATCATCTACCGGGACAAGTCGACCCCGTTCCCGTACATGGTGATGGTGAAGCTGTCGCTGATGGATGCGGTGGCCTGGGAGAAGTGGCTGGCGATCGGCGGCTTGCCACACCAGCCGATCCGCGGCGGCGAGTCCGCCCGGGCGCAGGAATTCCGCGCGGAGAACGAGCGCACCTTCACCAAGCTGGTGCTGATCGGCGACCGCGGGCAATACGAGTAGACGCGATGGCATAGAGGGCCGCGACGATGGAAGCTGGCGTGACACGGCAGACTGGGGTGGTCACCGGCGAGGCGCTGGCGGCGCAGATCCGTGCGTATTTCGCGACGCAGAAGGACGTCAAGGAAGTCTATCTCTTCGGTTCCCATGCGCGCAACGACGCGTCCCGGCTTAGCGATGTCGACTTGGCGGTGGTCGCCGACGGCCTGCCGGAGCGCTTCCTTGACCGTCTGCTTCTCTATCCCGGCCTATTCCGGCATCTGGGGACGCCGGTGGATCTGCTCGTCTACACGCCGCAGGAATGGGATCGGATGCGGCAGCGCTCCCTGTTCCGGGACCATCGGCAAGTCTGGCCACCCCCAGCCGCGGCAGGTGCCCCATGAGCATGTCCGGCAACGCCTGGGAGGCTTCGCGCTGGTTTCGCACCGCCCAGTCCGACCTGGCGGCGGCGACCGGCCTGATGGAGCTGGGCCATTTCGCCCAAGCCTGCTTCCTCTTCCAGCAGGCTGCCGAGAAGGCCGTCAAGGCCCTGCACTTTGCCATCGACATCTCCCCCTGGGGACATTCCGTCGCGCGCCTGTTGACGGATGCCCAGGACTCCTTGGCGCCGGACCAGGATCAGGCCGCCACCTTGCTCCAGGACGCCAACGCCCTCGACCGCTTTTATGTGCCGACGCGCTATCCCAATGGCCTGCCCGACTTCATCCCCAGCGAGGTCTATCGGCAGGAGGATGCGGTCCAGGCCCGAGAGGCCGCCCGGCGCATCCTGGCCGCCATCCACGCCCGCCTGACCACCGCCCATGGGCTCAACCTACCATCATAAAGGATACCCCGTCATGAACCCCACCTCGCCACCGCCCCAGGCCCCCATGCCCCATGCCTCTTCCCATGCCCCATGCCCCATGCCCCATGCCTCTTCCCACGAGCGCGGCATGGCCCTCCTCTTCTCCCTCGGCATCCTCGCCATGATGCTCGTGCTGGCCCTCGTCTTCGCCACCACCGCGATGATCGACCAGAAGGTCGCCGCCAGCTACAACGACACGGTCCGCGCCCGGATGATTGCCCGCTCGGCCATCGAGCGCACCATGATGATGCTCAAGTACAACGAGGATGGCAAGGCTGTCCTGGGCAGCCCCAGCAATGAATGGCATTACATCACCGCTAACATCAATGGGGTCGACCAGTACATCGGCCGCTTCAAGTATGACCGCGAGGTCGCGGGCCCCCGACTGGATCCGTCGGTGACCGTCAACCACGTCGCCGGGGCCGGCAACAACGAGTCGACGATCAGCGAACTGCGGCCGGGAGCCGCCCTCGACGAAGTCAATCTTGACAACCTGGGCGGCGTCATCGGAGGCTATTCCGGCAACATGAGCAACAGCAGCGCCGGCGGCCTGCTGCCGATCATGACCCGCTGGCCCGACTACAACACCATGTTCACCGCCCTAGGCATCTCCCTCGACCCCCTCGACCCCACCCACGACCAGTTCAAAAAGTGGTTCGTGGTCGGCGATCCCCAGGACGCCGAGGCCTTCTGGATCGATGGCGGATCCTCCAACAAGGCCAACGAGATGTACCATCGCTTTGACCTTGCCCGCACCAACATGCCCCCGTATTCCACGGCCATCCCGGCGACGGACTGGGACAGCGCCAGCATGGATGTCGATGACATCCTCAAGAACGCCCAGCCGTTTGTGGCGGTCTACGATGGATCCGGCGGCATTCCCTGGCTGAAGAACTACGCCGCCGTGGATGGCGGGAACCTGCAAACTGGCACCTTCGCCTCGGCCACCACCCGGGCGAAGCAGATTGCCGCCAACCTCATCGACTACTGCGACGGCAACAACACGCCGACCTCGAACGTCAACTATCCGGGCTGGGATGACGCGAGCTACAGCGCCGACTTCTACACCGGCAACGAGAAGACCCCCTTCATCAACGAGATCACGGTCGACATCGAGGCCGAGTGCGTCATCACCCCCAGCGGCACCGACTACAACTACGAATACACCCTGGACATGACCTTCGGGGCCGAGATCATCAACCCCTACGGCGATGCCATGGTCAATGGCTCCGAAGTGACTCTGTACGGCACCATGGACTACCGGGTCCATGGCGTCAACCATGTCCTGGGATTCCCCCTGGTCGTGTCCCTTGCCCCGGTGGGTGCGAACGGATATGACTACAACGTCCTCCTCGAGTCCCGCACCTATGCCGGCTTCACCGAGGCGGTCAACACCATGCAGGACCTGGAGATCGTCAGCCTGCGGATCACCACCGCCGTCTTGAAGAACGGCGGCAACAATGTCGACTATTCGCGGCTCAAGGAGGACGAGGCCATGGTCGGGGTACCGGTCCTGACCAGCGGCGTCAACGAGGGCCGGGTCAACTGCGCCTGGCGGGTCAACGACCCGCGCCAGAACCTGCATGTCGCCGACTGGCACTTCGAGCCCAATGTCGCAGCCTCCTCGATGCGCGACATCGCCGGCATCTCAACCCCGGGCGTCCAGAATTCCGGCGTGAGCTTCGCCACCGAGGGCGATGCCGAGGCCGGCTCCACCGTCGCCACCATCTCCACCTGCTACATCCGCAATGCTCCGATGCAGTCTCCCTGGGAACTCGGCTGCATCCACCGTGGCGCCAAGTGGGAGACCATCAACCTCAAGAAGTACAACGCCTCGGCGAAGAACGTCGGCGGCATCGGCCTCTACGAGGATGGCGACGCCAACATCCTCGACCAGGTCAAGATGATCTCCGACAACTGGATCTACGGCAAGGTCAACATGAACATCAACGACCCTGACGGCACCACCGGGGCCGCCGATGTCCTGCGCGCCCTCTTCCAGGACATCTGGGTGAACCAGAACTATGCCAACCCGGGCGACCAGTCGGGGGACCGGGTGACCTCGGGCGAAGCCGACGCCCTCGCCGCCGCCCTCATCGCCTATGGCAACGCCAATCCCATTCCCGACTACCGGGTTCAGGTCATGGGGGTCAGCGCCTTCACCGATGACAGCCTGGGGCTGAACCAGACCACCGACGCCCGCAAGGAGGCCATCATCGGCAAGTTCATCAACCTCACCAAGGCCGCCCCCCTCGGCGTCGAGAGCGACAAGATCCTGGCCCAGGCCATCAAGGATGTCGGCGGACCTTCCGGTGGCACCGTCACGGTCGTCAAGGAAGTCTTCGAGAACGGCTCCTGGACAACCAAGACGGTCAGCGCCAGGCATGAGCAGTTTGACGATTATGCCGACGAGATCCTTGCCGAAGCCAAGGTCGATGTCGAGTACTGGCATAGCCCCATTACCCACAAGTGGAGGATCAAGAGCTATGAATTCCCCGAGGATTGACCGACGGCTTGCCCTCGTGCCCTTGCTTGCCCTTGTCCTGGCCCTGTCGCCCGTGTGCGGCGATGCCGCCGAGGGGGAGACGGTGAAGAGCGCGGACGGGCGCTACGACTACACGGACGCGCGGATCACGAGCTATCTGATCCAGCAGGCGATCGACGAGGTGTGGCAGAAGATCGAGGCGGAGAAGAAGCAAGGCAAGCTGGAGCTGCGGGCGATCAAGTTCGCCGGCTTCCGCAACAAGGTGAACTACTACGCGCAGTACCCGGACATCGAGAAGGAGACGAAGGTCGCCAAGACCTGGTTCACCAAGATCGTCAATCTGCTCAACGACATGTACCGCAGCCGCAAGCTGATGGAGATCGCCGTCCTGAAGAAGGACCGCGAGGCCTACAACGAGTCGAAAGCGGCGTACGTCGACCAGCTCCAGAAGCTGGAGAAGCTGAAGAACAACCCCGAGAAGCTCGATCCGTCGACCCGCCGCCGCCGCTGATGCCGATCCTCGTGTCCCTTCGTGTTCTTCGTGGTGAATCGAGATCGATGTGACATAGGGTTGGCATGGTC
>CAZBDL010000209.1:0-6577 GCA_964490525.1 uncultured Victivallales bacterium
CCCGGGAGGGATTGTCGAGGTCGATGCGGAGGCTGGCGATGCCGTGGGGGGGGATCCTGACGGTGACGGCATCGCCGCGGACGGCGGCGGTGGATTTCGGCAGGGGGCGCTCCATGAGGTCGGTCTCGGTGGCGCGGATGGGCTGGCCGAGGGTCGCGGGGATGCGGACCGAGGCGGTGGCCGCCTTGCCGGCCGTCTCGACCAGGCGCAGGAGCAGGGCCTCGGCGTCCTCGGCCTTCTTCAGGGCGAGGAGGACGACGGGCTCAGGGCCGACGCAGAGGCCGGTCGCCTGGGGCGGCAAGGACCCAGCATGAATGCCGGTGCCCATGGTGCGCAGGGGATGGTTGAAGGCCATACCCTGACGGATGGCCTCGGCGGCGGAGAGGCGTCCGGCGAACGGCGCGAGGGCGAGGCGGAACTCGTGGCGTCCAACCTCCGGCAGCGGATCCGGGTCGTAGCTGGCACGGATCAGTGAGAGACGCAAGGTGGTGCCGTCAAAGGAATGCCCGTGCTTGCCGTCGTTGAGCAGGAGGCAGCCGGCCGGCTTGCCGTTGGCGTCCCGCCCGGCGACCTCGGCCCAGTTCAGGGCGGGAACCTCCTCGCCCTGCTCGAGGGCGGGGCGGGCGATGGCGCCGAAGGGAATCTCGTAGCGGGCATGGGCGTCACGCAACCGGAAGGGCAGCGCCAGGGAGAGGGCCGGGATGCCGGTCTCCGGGGTGCCGCGCTGGAACCAGGTGCCGACGACGTGGAGGTTGAGTCGGGGGATGCCGGCGAGCAGCTCATAGGTGATGGTGAATTCGGACTCGCGGAAGCGCAGGGTGGCGGCGAGGGCGGCGCGCCAGGGGCCGTCGGCCTGCCGCACGAGGCGAACCAGGACGGGGGTCTCGGCGGGGCCCGTCGGCTCGATGGTCCAGGCGTTCATGGCGTGCGGCCGTTCGAGTCCAAACTCAAGCGCGGGGGCGGCCGTGGTTTCGATCAGGGTGCGGTCGGCACGCTTGTCGATGAGCGCGCGAATGGCACCGGTGGCCGGGTCGATCTCCACCCGCAGGAACTCGTTCTCCAGCCCTTCGCAGGCCCGGTCGAGATGACTGTAGGGACAGTGATGGCGCTGGACGGCTTGACGTGCGGGGGCAGGCTGCGCCACCGGTGGCGCCTCCTCCTCGGCGATGGCGCAGAGGACATGCCCAAGGGCGGGGACGGCCAGGGGAAAGGCGAGGCGCACGAAGTCGTGGCCCCAGAAGGCACCGGTCTCGAGGATCTGCGCCGGCAGGACGGCCCCGTCGGGGGTGCGCACGCTGAAACTCGCCTTGGCCAGGGCGCCGTGCCGCTGCCAGCCCTGGGCATTGTCCCAGACCGTGCATTCGACGACCTCCTGGCGCTCCTCGGCCACGGGGTTGAACACCAGGATCGGACGGTCGCCCTCGCCCGCCGACTGCTCGGCTTGGCTCGGCCCCCCATCGACGGTGCGGAAGCCGACCCCGGAGCCGAGGGCGGTGGCCAGGCGCGACGGCGGCGGGGGACGGACGGCGGACGGGCGCCGGACGCCGCTGGTGTCGACCGCCGCCGCCAGGGCGCGCAGGGCCTTGGCCTCCTCCGTGCCGGTCATCGCCATCACCCGCTGGAAGGCGCCATGGCAGAAGGTGCGGGTGTCGTGGACGCCGGATCCCGGGAGGATGTCGTGGAAATGGGAGAAGAGGATGTCGCGCCAACCGGCCTCGAGGCGTGAGGCGGGATAGGCCTGGCCGAGGGCCGCCCAGGCCAGGGCGGCGGCTGTCTCCGCATCCGC
Organism: uncultured Victivallales bacterium; assembly: GCA_964490525.1. Classification (GTDB taxonomy): domain Bacteria; phylum Verrucomicrobiota; class Lentisphaeria; order Victivallales; family CAZBDL01; genus CAZBDL01. The sequence goes on from CAZBDL010000209.1 coordinate 1,787, forward strand.
CAGGCGGGCCTCGCCGAAGCGGTTGGCTTTCTTGATCAGGGCCTGCGAGGTGAAGCAACCAGCGAATTCGACGTTCAGCTCGCCGTCGATCAGCGGCAGCGCCGTCCCCTCGCGCTCCAGTCGCCCGAAATACTCGCGGGCGGTGGCGCAGACGATGGCCGGGAAGACGGGCCAGTCCTGCATGTCGGCGGCGCGCAGCAGGTCGCGCCGGGTCGGGCCGCCGCCATGGTCGCCGATGCCATAGACCAGCGGCGCGAAGGGCAGGCCGGTCTCGCGGACGAAGTCAAGGAGCGGCCGGATGATCTCGTGCGAGATCATGCCGTTGTAGCCGACGGCCATGTCGTTGTGGACCAGCACCGTCGCGCCGTCCGGCCCGCGCCAGCGGAAGGCGCGCGGCTTTTCCGGGGTGTGGACGCCGGGGCGGTGCAGGTAGAGGTGGCGGACACCGCCGCGGGTCAGGTAAGAGGGGACGGTGGCGGCATGGCCGAAGGTATCCGGCGACCAGTCGATGGTCACGTCCTCCGGGCCGAGCCCGAAAAGCGCCTGCATGTAGCGGCGCGTGTAGAGCAGATGGCGGCAGAGGGCCTCGCCGCCAGCCATGTTCTTGTCGGCCTCAACCCAGTGGCTGGCGGTGACCTCCCAGCGCCCCTCGCGCACCCGTTCGGCGATCTGCGCCAACAGGTCCGGACGGTGCTCCTCGACGATGGCGTAGACGCTCGCCTGGCTCTGGCTGAAACGGAACTCCGGGAACTCCTCCATCAGGCGCAGAACGGTGGCGAAAGTGTCGCAGGTCAGGGCCACGGTCTCCGGCCAGGACCACATCCAGTTCATGTCGATGTGGGCATGGCCGATGGCGTAGACGGCATAGCCCTTGGCGGCCTTGCCGAGGGGCGCGAGGATGGCCTCGGCCTCGGCCACCGCTTCCGCCAGGCCGCGGTTGTCCGCCGCCGCCCGCGCCACCGTCGCCGCCGCCTTGCCGACCAGGGCGCGCCAGGCCTTGGCCTTGCCCGGGTGCAGCGCGCACAGCGCCTCGGCAAACTCCAGCTCCGCCCGGATGCGCTCCGCCCAGTGCTGGTCCCAGTCGTGGCGGACCTTCAGTTCGCGCCGGACCTGCTCGAGATTCTCCTTCATGCGCCAACCTTTCCTTCGTGCTTGCGCTGCCGCAAGGGTCATGCCAGGGACGTTTTTTCGGATTCCGGATAATAGGAACGCTCAACGCCCAACGTTCAATGCCCGAAGTCCAGCGTCAAACGCTGAACGCCCAACGTCAGGCGCATCGCCACGGCCTGCCGTTGCGGAGGCCGCGCATCATCGCCTCAGGGCTTGGCGGCGACGGCGCGGAGGTCGTCGAAGAACAGGGTGCCGGGCGTGCCAGCCTCGGCCTTGAAGGTGACGGCGAAGCCGGAGAAGCGCATGGGGGGCGCGGGGACGCCGGTGTTCTTGCTGGCCCAGGCCCAATGGCCGTTGATGTTGCCGGGGCTGACGTTGAAGACCAGCTCGCGCCAGCCGTCCTGGGCGAAATCCACGGGGACGACCCACTGGAAGACTTCCTGCTCGGCATCGACCAGGCGCAGGGAGAGGCTGGCGACATCGCCCGCGCCTTGGCCGTAGACCATGACGCGGAAGGTGCCCTCGCAGGCGGTGGCGAAGCCCGGGATGTCGAACGGGCGGAACTGAAAGTCGACCCATTTGTGGCGGTTCGCCTGGAAGGAGAGCCTGCCGGAGGCGCCGCGGGGCTCCGGCGCCTGGGCGTAGTCCATGGCGAACCCGCGGCTGGCGGCGTTCTCGGCAATCAGCGGCTTCGGCGTCTCGAAGTTCTCCAGCACCGTCTCCTGGGCGGTGGCGCCGAGGGCCCAGAGCGCCGCCGTGGCGCCGGCCAGGGTGAGCAGGGCACGCGTCTTCATGGTCGCAATCTCCTCCATGTTGGGTTGTCGTTGCGGGACGAGTGGACGTCTGCGTCTTTGCCGTGGGCGCCGAGGCCGGCGCGGGCCGGTCACGGGGCCAGGAACGCCTGCGGGAAGGTGGCGGCATCCTTGCGCTTGCCGATGCCGGGGGCGATCTCGATCCAGCCGTCGCGCCCATGGCCATCGTTGTCGTTGACGATCAGGTTGAAGCGGAAGCCGGCCACCGCCTTTTCCCGGGTCAGGGATAGATAGTCCAGGGGGACGCCGAACTGGTAGGCGAGCAGGCCATCGCCGGCGGGCGCGATCTCGACGGTGGCCCGGCAGGGATGGGCCGCCAGGCCTTCCGGGGCGGCATACGGGATCACGGCCGGGCCGCCCTGAAGCTGGGCCAAGCCAAACTCCCAGAACCCCTTGCGTCCGGGGACGGCAATCCCCAGCTGGATGCTGTCACCCTTCCACAGGGTCTCGCGCTGCTCGTCCTGGCGGAAGACGTCATCCCGGACCAGGGCCTTGACCCGGAGGGTGTCGCCATCGACGGCCAGCCAGAGGTCGGCGGAGAGGTCCTCGGGCCCCCGCCAGACGCGGTGGGCGTTGATCGGGTCGAAGTCGAAGAGGCTGACGGCATGGACGGTCTCGCGGAGGCGGAAGGTGGGGGCGACGGCAAAGTCGCCTTGCGGAATGCGCGCCGCCATCGTCATGGGCACGGGATACGTTCCCCGGAACGGGGTTCCCGTCAGGGCATAGGCGAGGCTGCCGGCCAAGGCCTCGCCGTATCGGCCCGCCGTATCGGCAGGGATCAAGCCGCCGAGGGAAACCGCCTTCGTCTCCCCGGCCGCCAAGGGCACGGCAAGATCCTGGGGGGCGATGCCGAAGCTGTCCGGCGGAAGCCAGGCCAGCGCCACCGTCAAGGGCGTCGACAAGGGGTTGGCCAGCTCGATGCCGATGTCCATGGCCTGCCCGGGCATGGCCAGCGCCGCCGAGGTCATGCGGACCAGCGGCCGGCGCAGCTCGGGCGGCGCCGTTCCCCCGCCCAGCCGGAGATAGGAGGGGGAACGGCCGAAGGGGAACAGGACATGGCCGTCGTGGATGGGGGCGGGCGTGGCATTGCCCATGAGGTCGAGGATCTCGGCGCGGTCCGCGTCGGTGGCCAGGGTCAGCACTTCCCCGGGCGTGTCCTGCGACCAGGCGACGACGACCTCGTCCCCGGGCTGCCCGAAGGAGAACGCCCACTGTCCGGACGGCAGGCCGAACTGGCGGCGGAAGTCCTGGCCGGCGAGGATGCGGGTCATGGCGGCATAGGCCGCGTAGGCGGGTTTCGGCTGGAAGTCCTGGGTGATGAGCCCGTAGTTGTGCTCGGCGTCGGCGGGGTTGGTGCCGTCGTTGCGCAAGTCGTACCAGGTGTGGCCAAGGGCGCCGCGCGACCAGCAGAAGACGGCCTTCTGCACCAGGATGTCGGCCTGGACCCGCTCGGAGCAGCCGGCGGAGTGCATGGCCGTCTCGTTGAAGTAGAGGGGCTTGGGCGGATCGAGCACCTGGCGCATGTCCTTGAGGGGGCCGTCGACGACGGCGGCGAACTCCGGGAAGAGGCCGTGCTGGTGGTAGGCATGGATGTCGAAGAAGGCCTGCCCCTCGGCGAGGATGCGCCGGTGGAAGCCGGGCTTGGTGTTGGGGTGGGCCCCGCAGTCGGCGAAGCCCGCGGTCATGACCTGGAGCGCGGGATCGACGGCCTTGATGGCCTCATGGCAGGTCTGGAGCATGGCGAGGTATTCCTCGGCGGTGCCGTTGAAGAACTCGATGTCGGGCTCGTTCCAGACCTCCCAGAAGCGGATCTTTCCCCGGTAGCGTTCGGCGCAGGCGGTGGCGTATTCGCGCAGCGCCGCCAGGTCGGGCGGGGAGAAGCCCCAGTCCTTGAACTGGCCGCTGGCGCGCTTCTCGGGCCGGGCCGCCCACCAGGGGGTGAAGGCGATGATGAACTGGACCTCGATGCCCTTGGCCAGGGCGGCGTCGACCACCCGGTCGGTAGCGGCGAAGTCGATCGGCGCGCCGGGCCCCTTCTGGATCTCCTGCCAGGGCGGGCCGAAGCGCAGGACCTTGGCGCCGGAGAGGGCGAGCGCCTCGATCTCCAGGTCCTGCTCCGCCACGGGATGGCGCAGCGGATGCGAGTTGTTCCCGAAGAGGAAGCCGGACGGGCGGACGGGCGTCGGCTCGGCCGGGATCAGCACCGCGAAGCGGCGCTCGCCGCGAAGCGCGTCGGCCACGGCGTCGCCCGGGACGGCGGGCCGCCCCGGGACGCCCATCGGCGAGGCCGCCCCGGCCCCCGTGTTGCGCGGGATGGCGCCGTCCGTCGGCACCAGGCTGAGGGCATGGCGCAGCCAGTAGGCCCCCAGGCCGGAACCCTCCGGCAGGACCAGGGGCAGCTCCTGGCTGGCGCCCGGGGCCAGGTTCAGCACATGGACCGTGGCTGACACCGCGCCGGCCTGGTTCTCGATGGCGATGTCGCAGCGCAGGGCCAGGGCCTCCGGGCTGCGGTTCGCCAGCCTCAGGCGCAAATTGCCTTCGTTGCCGGGGGTCACGAAATGAAGGGGATGCCCGGTCTCGACCGTCACCTCGACCATCGCCAGCGGCGCGACCTCCTCGCGGATGTCGTCCAGCCAGATGGTTCCGGGCGCCGTCTCGGCCTGGCCGAAGTCCACCGTGAAGCCGAAGAACTGGAGGGGCGGCTCGACGATGCCGTTGCGCTTGTCGCCGTAGCTCTCGCGCATCGTCTCGGGGCCGATCTCGTAGGCCAGGTCGTTCCAGCCCGCCTTGAGCCCGAAGCCCGGCGGCGGATGCACCTGGAAGCGCTCGCCGTCGGCATCGATCAGGAGCAGGTTGATCCCGCGGATGC
>CAZBDL010000210.1:0-6529 GCA_964490525.1 uncultured Victivallales bacterium
GGCAGGCGTCCTTCCGCAATGTGCAAGTCCGTCCCGCAAATGCCGCTGCGCCGCATGCGCAGCACCACGTCGGCCGCCCCGGGCTGGAGCAAGGGAAACGTCTGCAGGCGGAATCCGCCCCCCGGGGATTGGAAGAGCAGGGCGTTGGCATGTCCGCTGTCCATGGGCATTGATACTCCTTGGTTTTGACGGAATGATACCGTGATCCCGTGCCCGGGGGAATTGACGATCTTGCCGCATCCATGTATAATCTTGCAAAACCCATTGCCGTCGGCAATAATTTCTGCGAGGAGGATCCGGCATGGCTCTGACCACCTATGGGCATTTCTTCGAGCGGCACGGATCTGGATCGCCCGCGCCCTGCCTCTTGGCCGCAGTCCGTTATGTCCGGGGCCAACCAGGCGGAATCAGCGCCCATAGCCTGCCTCGGCGCTGGATCCTCGACTATTCAATCTCCGATTGCGGGCGCTGCCGGGTCGGCAAGGAGACTGCGCCATGGTTGAGGCGGGGCCCCGCCATCGCCCATCTCTATCCGCCTGGCATGAGATACTGGGAGGACACGCGAGGCAGGTCCGGTCCGGTCATCAGCGCCTACCTCATCTTCACGGGAGGTCGGCAGGCCGGGCTGGCGAAGTTCGCGCCGGGGGATCGTGCTTTCGGCCGTTTCCGCGATCCTGCCGGCCGGCTCGGCGAACTGCTTCAGGAAATGGCCGCCATCAGCGCCGCCCGGGGAGACGCATCCTTCTGGCTGCTCGAATCGATGCTCTTCCGGGCCCTTGACTTGATCCATGGCGCGGCCAAGGCCCCTGCGGAAGCCGGCGGGGAATGGATCCTGCCCTCCGGCGAGGAAGATGCTGACACCCGGTTCGTGCGGCATGTCCAGGCGATCCTCTCCGAGCACCTGAACGAGGCCATGCCGCTGGTCGAACTTGCCGCACGCCTGCGGGTCAGTCCCTCAACCCTTTCCCATCGCTATCGGAGGCTGGCCGGAGAAAGCCCGCAGCAGACCATGATCCGCCTGCGGGTGGGCGCCGCCAAGAGCCTGCTGCTCAAGGGTGAAGGAATCAAGGAGGTGGCTGCCCGGACCGGGTTCCACGACGAGTTCCATTTCTCCAAGGCCTTCAAGCAAGCCGTTGGCATCCCCCCCAGCCAGTACCGGAAGGGACTCATGGGGCGCGCCACGGGGTGAGCCCGGCCGCGGCGGGAAAAAAGGCGGACGATGTCCAGGGGCACTCCTTGGCACGGTTCCTGCTGCGTTTCTTTTGGACGATCCTTTCTCGGAAGGGCAAGCAAGGATGGGACACATCATGGGACAGGCATGGGCACAGCATGATCATCTGCCGGTGGAGCCGGAGACGAACCTTGATTTCCGCAAGGTCGAGCTGGAGCGGCGGACGACGACGCTGGTGCTGCAGGCCTTCCACGCTCCGGCGGGCGCCTGGCAGCCGTTGGCCTTGTCGCCGGGAAAGGACCGGCTGCGGGTCGGCCGCAATCCTCAGGAATGCGAAATCCCGGTGCTGGGCGATGGCGTCGCGGCAGTTCAGGCGGTCGCCCAGCGGGTAGGCAGGAACTGGCATGTCGTTGAACGCGGCAAGACACCCCTGCTCGAGGTCAACGGCTTTCGCTGCCGCCAGGCGATGCTGGCCCCGGGCGAGGCATGCCTGGTCGGCTTTGGCCTGCGCCATGGCGCAGGCAACGTGCTCCTGCGCCTCGCTGCCACCCATCCCCTGAGCCGGGATGACGCCGCCCCGCCGGTGCCTTGCGGCCTGCCCCAGGAGGGGGAATACAGCCTGATGGAATCGGGCAAGGGCTGGCGGCGTCCGTTTTCCCGTCCCACCTTGGTGGGCGCCGACCCTCTCTGCGACCTGCGCCTGCCGGGCGACATCGCCTTTGCGGCGCTGATCGTGCCCCGGGACGGCCGTTTGCACCTGCTGAACTTGGATCCCTCGGGAGCCATGCCGGCCCGCGCCGATGGCATCGTCGCCCATGATCCGCTCCCCTTGCATCCTGGAAGCGCCCTGTCCATCGCCGGCCATGAGATGACCCTGCGCCTGTCCCGGGAGCTGCGCTTCGCCCATGGTCTCGGCGCAGACGCCCCCGTGCACAGCGGATGTTTCCGCCTGCTCCAGCTCGACAGCCATGGCGTGCCCGTCCACGCCCATCCCCTGCCGCCTGCGGGTGGGGCCATTGACATCGGCCGCTCCCCCGAACGTGCCCATCTGGCGTTTCCCGACCACGGCAAGCTCTCGCGCCGCCATGCCCAGGTCATCGTCTATGATCATTCGGTCCAGGTGCTCGATGGCGACAGCCTCAACGGCACCTGCGTCAACGGCGAGCGCATCTCCCGGTGCCTGGCCTATCCCGGCGACGTCATCGCCCTCGCCGACCTGACCTTCCTGCTGGGGCATGACGAGACGGCATAGCCCGCGGGCCATGGGGGAGAGACGGCGGATGCCGAAAACCGTGTCCCGGTCGGCATGGCGTCACGGCGCCAGCGAAATCTCCGCCGTGGCCAGGCCGCAGCCGTTGTCGATCACGACATGGGTGATGGCCTCCCAGCCGGCAAGCCCGGCCGGGAGCTTCGTCGGACGCACGAGCACGACCACGCTGTCTCCTGTCTGCGGATCCATGCAGACCGCCTTGCCCTTGGCGTTGAAATAGGGCCCGAGGGGCGGCATGACCTTGGCCCCGAGCTTGCGGATGCCCTTGTCGGCCGTCTCGTACTCGAACCAGACCTTAGGCTTGCGGACCCCGAACTGGGAACCGGCGATCTCGATGACGGTGGACTCGACGACGACGCCGTCAATCGATGGTGGGGAGAGATGCACGGTGCGCACCAGCATGTCCGGCAACTCCTTCGAGAGCACCCGCAAGGGGATGGCCAGATCACCTTGGGGGGGCGGCGTCCCCTCAAGCCAGGACTTGGACTTGACGCCAAGCTTGTGGGCCACGCCCAGCAGCTTGGGGTCGTAGAGGCGGATCCGTCGCGTCCACTCGCCCTCGATCGCCTCGGCCGGCAGTTTCGCGCTGACCTTGGTGAGGATCTTGACGCCGGCCTTCTTGCCGTCCACCAGCTTCACGGGATCACGGTAAAGTCCATATGCCTTGAGCTTCAAGGAGAAGCGAGGCAGTCCAACTTCTTCCTTGCCGATGACGATGAGGCTGCCGCAGGCGATGCGCTCCAGGTCTTCCGCGTCCGCGAAGTTCGCGCGGACGGTGGCGCCGCCGGTGTCGTTGATGGTCACGGTGGTGCTGGCCGCGCCGGTGTTGGCGATGGCCGCGTTGCCCGCCACCAAGGTCCACGAGGAGAACACCTTGCCCGCCCCCGGGGTGGCGGCGATGGCCGTGGCCGCGCCGACATTGACGGTGTGGCTGCCGACGGCCGGGCTGGTCGTCCCGGCGCCCGACGGCGCGACCTGCAGGGTCAGCGTCGCCGTCTGGACGGGCGCGTCCGCGAAGTTCGCGCGGACGGTGGCACCGCCGGTGTCGTTGATGGTCACGGTGGTGCTGGCCGCGCCGGTGTTGGCGATGGCCGCGTTGCCCGCCACCAAGGTCCACGAGGAGAACACCTTGCCCGCCCCCGGGGTGGCGGCGATGGCCGTGGCCGCGCCGACATTGACGGTGTGGCTGCCGACGGCCGGGCTGGTCGTCCCGGCGCCCGACGGCGCGACCTGCAGGGTCAGCGTCGCCGTCTCCAGTGGCGGCACGCGCACCGCCTTCAGCTCGCAGGCATAAAAGGACAAGGTGATCGAGGTGTTGCCGGCAATGGGGTTGCCGTTGGTGGCGTCCACGGCCCGGTTCTCGGCGGGGATGGTGATGGTCACGTTGCCCTTGCTGCCCAGGCCGGTGTTGACGATGGCATAGTAGGTGCCGTGGGCGGGGGTCGTGATGCGCCGCACCACCACCTCGCCGTCGGAGGCCGCCCCGGCCAGCACCGTGCTGGGCAGCGCCGGCAGGCTGAGGAAGGCGGTGTTGAAGCGGCGCACATAGTACGGGAAGCCGCGGCTGAAGCTGGCCGACGCCAGATAGCCGATGTAGCGCGGGTCGCCGTTCGCCATCGCCCGCGCCTCCGCCAGCATGCAGTGCGGCCCGGCCCGGTCCACATCGGAGACGAAATAGCCGAGGATGTCCGTGCTCCCATCCTTCATCATGTTCTCGTTCAAGGAATAGTGGCGCACCATCGCCAGCCCGGAGGCGGTGCGGAACGAATCCAGCCCCGTCGCATTGCCGACCGTGTAGGCGCGGTTGAAGGTGTAGGTCATCATCACCCCGTCGGTCGAGGCGAAGTTCGCCGGGTCGGCCGGCGGCATCGAATGGGCGATCTCCTGCCAGCTCCACGGCCAGTTCCGCTTGAAGGTCGCCAGCGTCGTCGCATGGACATTGCCCGAAACCGTGTCCGCCAGCGACTGGATCGTCCAGTCCGCGCTGTTCAGACGCGGCGTCCAGGTCGCGGGCGTGTCGGTGATCATGTACTTCTTCCAGTCCGGTTCGTCCAGCCCGCGCCCCGGTTCGGAGGCGTCCGGCGTGAACAGCACCACCGCTCCCGGCACCTGCTCGCGCAGATAGTCGCGCATGATCTCCAGGAAGGCCTTGCGCTTGAGCAGCCACCAGGCGTAGTAGCGTTGCAGCAGGGCGTCGTCGTTCTGCAGGAGCCAGCGGCTGATCGCGGTTCCGCCGTTCGCCTGCACCCGGAACAGCTCCAGGTTGGCGTCGTTGAAGCTCACCGGGAGGTGCGAATGTCGGGTGCGCAGCCAGGCCCCGACCATCGGCACGCCCCGGTTGCGGAGCTGCCGCACGGTGATGTCCAGCACCTGCTTGAGGTCGTTCTGGCCCTCCGTGTCGGTCACGTCGATGTTTGCGTTCTCGCTCCAGGAGATCTCCGTGTACCAGGCCTGGGGCGTGCCGTAGAGCGGCTGGCACTTGCGCTTCAGCCCGATCGCCACGTTCGGGTCGGCGCCGATGCTCCCGGGATACTCGAAGTAGGGCAGGGCGTTCAGCCCGTACCCTGCCAGCATGTCGATGATGTTTGCCCAGCGCTGCGGATTCGCATGCGAGTGGTACCACGAGGGATTGTTCGAGTCCCACCCCTGGTTGTGCCCGAACTCAAGCAGGTCCTTCGAGAACGTGTTCATCCCCCAGACCCGCATCAGCCGCGCCTTGTACTCGTACCAGGCCGTGTCGCTGTCCACCCCCTTCTGCCAGGTGTCGATGACGCCGTCGGCCATCTCCTCGCGCCAGAAGAGGTGGCGCTGGGGCAGGCCCCCGGGCGGCAGGTTGACGTTTGCGTACCAAGCGGCGGGATTGCTCACCTCGTACAGCCGGATGTGGCTCGCCGCCGCCCCGTTGCTGAGCGGCGCCTGGGCGCTGTCCATCTGCGCGATCACCACCCAGAAGCCGTCGGCGGGATTCAGGGGGCGGCTGCCGCCGCCCTTCGGCACGATGATCTCGCCGAACCGGTCGTGCAGGAAGAACATCGACTCGAAGGTGGTGTATTGCCCGGAGAGGGGCACCTGCAGGGACTCGGCATTGTTGTCGACGTAGAGCGGGCTCAGGGCATCGCCGACGGTGGCGCCCGTATGCACGCCCCGGATGAAGTCGGCGCCGCGGTTGACGACATACATCGTCCGGGCCGAATCCTCGGGGAAGTCGACGGTCAGGACATAGCCGCGCCCGGCCACCAGTCCCTTGCCTTCGCCGATGCGGTAGGCGAAGTAGCGCGGTCCGCCGGTATTGGCCATGACCCGGCATTGGCGGCCTAGGATCGTCTGCACCGAACTGGCGCCGGAGGGATGCTGCGTGAAGCGGTTCGTCGTCTGCGCGCAGTTGATCTCCTCGACCAGGGTCAGGCCGGTGAACAGGGTGTTCGCCGCCAGGGTGGCCGGGAGGTGGAGCAGCAGGCCGACGATGAAGGCAAGCGCGGCCGGACCCGCAGGGCCGAGGATGGCCTTCGTCCCGTGGCATGCGGTTCCCATACAGGCGCCTTTCCGCGAAGCAAGAAAAGGGAAAGAGGGGGCCGCCGCGGCCCGCAAGCGCACCGCGGCGGCCCCCCGGGGGGGTTAGGGGTTCCAGTCGATCTCCTCGGCCACAATGCCGCAGCCGTTGTCGATCACGAGATGCGTCACGGCATCCCAGTCGGCCACTCCCGAGGGCAGCTTGGTCGGACGCAGGATGACGATCTTGCTCTCGCCCGAGCGCTGATCCATGAAGATGCCCTTGCCCTTGGCGTCGAAGTAATCCACCGGCGCCATCAGCTTGCAGTTGAGCTTCTTGATGCCCTTGCCGGCCACCAGGTACTCCATCCAGACCTTGGGCTTCTTGGTGCCGAACCAGTTGCCGGTCACCTCGATCGTCGCCACCTGCACGACGACCGTGTCGATTTCGGGCGGGGAGAGGTTGACGGTGCGCACCGCCTGGGGAATGCCGTTGGCGACCTGCTTCGAGGTCAGGGTCAGCGGCAGGTCGAGGGGCTGGTTCTGGAGGGGATTCGCCGCCAGCCAGGCCGCGGTGTTCTCGTTGGCTTTGTGGCGTG
>CAZBDL010000211.1:0-6512 GCA_964490525.1 uncultured Victivallales bacterium
GCCTCGGCAGGCCCCGCCAGCGCCACCGCCAACGCCGCCCCGCATCCCCACCGCACCATTCCTCTGCCTGTCTTCATGACCGATTCCTCCTTGGCTGGGGTTCCCGGCGGATTATCCGCCTTCACCCAGTTGGACGCCCCACCCCCCGGCTTTATTCATCGCCCCGCCGAAGACATCGCCCGGCCCATTGACCGCATCACCTTGGTCATGGATATTGTCTCCTGGGACATGAATAAACCCCGCCCCTGGCGCGTCCAAGGAAGTGGATGAGACCAGCAACGACATCGCCGATGCCCGACACATCCGGAGAGATGGAGGCCTTCGCCGCCCGCTTCGAGCCGCTGCGCCCCATGGTCTTCCGGGTGGCTTGCCGCCTGGTCGGCGAAAACGACGCGGAGGACGTGGTCATGGAGACCTTTCTCAAGGCCTGGCAGGCCCTCCCCGGGTTCCACGCCCGCGCCTCGCTCAAGACCTGGCTCTTTCGCATCGCCTGGAATTGCGCCAACGACCACTGGCGCCGACGCCAGCGGGAACGGCGCCATGGCCTCAGCCCCGACGCCGACTCGCCCGATCTCGCTGCCTTGGCCGATTCTCGCCCCTCCCCCGCCGACCTGGCCGCCGACGCCGACGATGCCGCCCGTGTCCGCCATGCCCTCGCCCTCCTTCCCGAGGCCATGCGCACCACCCTCCTCCTCCGCTACGCAGACGACCTCTCCTACCGCGAGATCGCCGCCGCCACCGGCGTGCGCATCGGCACCGTCATGTCCCGCCTCTTCCAGGCGCGCCGACGGCTCCGGCGGCTGCTCGCCCAGAGCGATCTCCCCGCCTCCCGATTGGCAACCTCCACCGAATGAACGTATGGTGACATCATGAGCAAGCCTCTTCCCGATGCCGATCTCGACCGGATGCTCGCCGCCCAGGCGCCGCCATCCGCACCCCGGCCACCCCATGCCTTCTGGGCCGACTTCCGCGCCCGCGCCACCGACCTCGCGGAGCCACGCCGTCCCCCGGCCGCCGCCTGGCGTCCCTTCCTGCTCCCCCTCACCATCGCGGCCGCCCTGGCCATCGCCGCCATCGTCGCCCACCGCCTGCGGCACGACCCTGACGCCCCCCCCGTCAAACCACCCGCCGGCCCCCTTGCCGCCTTCCAGGAATACGAGGTGCTGACCCCGCACCGGGGCGTCTTCATCCTCGACACCCCGGATACCCCCGGCGCCATCCTCTGGATCATCGACAAGAAACGCGCCAAAGCCCGCAAAGGAGCCTCCTCATGATCCGCCCGCTGCTCTCCATCCTGCTCCTCGCCTTCCTCGCCGTTGCGGCCGCCGCCGCCAACGTCGACGTCCGCATGGTCGAGGCCAGCACCGAACCGGCCGCCGAGGGCAAGCCCGCCCCCTTCCCCACCGAACTGCGCGATGTCCAGCCCCTGCTCGCCGGCAACTTCGCCTTCAGCCGCTACCGGCTCCTCGGACGCACCCACATCGCCCTGCCCGCCGACGGACACGCCACCCCGCTCCCCGAGGGATTCAGACTCACCGCCGAGGGCGGCCAGGACAACCTCCAGCTCGCCGTCTCCCGCCGCGACACCATCCTCCTGCGCACCACCGTCCGCCTCGCCCCGGGACGCCCCGTCATCGTCGGCGGATTCAGCGATGGCTCACGCCGCATCCTCTTCGTCCTCTCCCTCCCCCCCCAGGCACGCTAACGACAACGGCCGCGTCCTGGAGCATCGCCAGGACGACAGGAAAATCCTGCCCGGGGTGGTATGTTTCCCGTCGGCATCAGCGGGGCACCTGCCCGGGAGCATCATGACGAAGACCTACCGGATCTGGATCCTGGCGGGCGAAAGCTCGGGCGACCTCTATGGCGCCCGGCTGGCGCGCGAGCTTCGCCACCTGCTGGGCGAACGCGTAACGATCGCCGGCATGGGCTCGACCCAGATGCGCGAGGCGGGCGTGGAGATCCTCGTCGACTCGACCGAACTGGGCGTGGTCGGCGTCATCGAGATCCTCGGCCAGTTCGGCACCTTCCTGCGCATCTTTTTCGGCCTTTGGCGTCGCGCCCGGCGCGAACGCCCCGATGTCGTCATCCCCATCGACTATCCCGGCTTCAACCTGCGCTTCGCGCGGGTCATGCATTGGGCCGACATCCCGGTCTGCTGGTACATCAGCCCGCAGGTCTGGGCCTGGGGCGGCTGGCGCATCCCCAAGCTGGCGCGCTACTGCCGTAAGATGCTGGTCATCTTCCCCTTCGAGGTGGAGACATATGCGGCCACCGGACTCGACGTCGAATGCGTCGGCCATCCCCTGGTCGATCTGATCCGGGAACGCACCGACCGGGCCATCCGACGCGATCCCCGGCTGGTGCTGCTGCTGCCGGGCAGCCGGTTCAACGAGATCGGGCGCCTGTTCCGCCCGATGCTGGAGGCGGCACGCCTGCTCCATCAGGCCGCACCGGAACTGCGCTTCGTGGTGGCCGCGCCGCGTGAGAAGATTGCCTCGCACCTGCGTCAGGACCTGGCGTCGTGGCAGGCCTCGCCAGAAAATGCCGCCACCCCGCCGATCGAGATCGTGTGCGGCGAGACCGGCCTGTGGATGCAGCGCGCCGGCACCGGGCTGGCGGCCTCCGGCACGGTCACCGTCGAATGTGCCATCGCCGGCCTGCCGCTGGTCGTGGTCTACCGGCTCAACCCCCTCACCTACCGCCTCGGCCGACTGCTCGTCAAGCTCCCCTTCTTCACGATGGTCAACCTGATTGCCGGACGCGAGGTCTTCCGCGAGTTCCTGCAGCAGGACGTCAACGGCGACAACCTGGCCCGGCATGTCGCGGAAATCCTGCCAGACGGCCCTCGCCGCGCCGAGGCCGAGGCCGGAATGGCCGAGGTGCGGGAACGCCTTGCCGCCAGCGGCGGAAATGCCTCGCGCCGGGCCGCCGAGGCCGTGGTGGGACTGCTGAAACCCCACCCCGCGGCGCGGGGAAATCCTAAATCCTAGACACCTCCGTTATCCGGGCCATCATGGACGTCAAATGCGATCCCCAGCGCCGGGCCTTCCTGCCGCCAGACGCCCAGACGACCCTGGAATGGGAGGCGGTGCTCTCCTCGCAACGCATTCCCTACCGGCTACGCGGCGCAGCGGGGCGCTGGCGGCTGGAAATCCTCGGCGGCAATTACTTCCGCGCCAAGCGCGAACTCCTGGCCTACGAAAACGACCGGGCCTTCTTTGCGGCCATGGGAAAGACACCGCGCCCCGCCCCCTTGCGCATCTCGCGCCCGGTCATGGCCGCCTCGGGACTGCTGCTCGGGGCCTATGCCCTGACCGGCCCCTTCGACGCCCGCCAAGCCTGGTGCCTCGGCGGGGAGATGTCGACCCAGGGCGTACGGGCTGGCGAGTGGTGGCGGACCGTCACCGCCCTGACCCTGCACGCGGACGCCCCGCATGTCCTGGGCAACGCCGCCTTCCTGGCGATCTTCGCCGGCCCGGCAGCATGGATGGTCGGCCCGGGCGCGGCGCTGCTCCTGACCCTGCTCGGGGGAGCGCTCGGCAACGCCCTGACCGCCTGGCTGCGGGTCGGGTCGGGGTATCATGCCGTTGGCGCCTCCACCGCCGTCTTCGCGGCGCTCGGCCTGACGACCGCGCTGCGCCTGCTCGATCGGCACTACCGGCGCACCTTGCCCAAGGCCTGGCTGCCCTTGCTGGCCGCCGTCGCCCTGCTCGGGCTCACCGGCACCGCCCCGGGATCCGACTTGGCCGGACACGCCTTCGGCTTCGTCGCCGGCCTCGCCATGGGCTTGCCCGGGATGGCCATGCGGCGCTGGCGGCGACGCTGGCCCGCGCAATGGGCCATGCTCGCCTCCGCCCTCACCATCCTCGCCCTCGCCTGGCACGCCGTCCATGCCGCCGGGGCCTGACGCAAAGCGTGCCGGGACATATGTTCAGTGACGCATCCGCATGTCGTCCCCGTATCCGTACCTGTTCTCGTCCTCGTCCTCGTCCTCGTCCTCGCCTCGGCTTGGTTCTTCGGTCGACAGAGGTTCGCCCGCAGCCTGCTCTGAGCCTGCCGAAGGAGGAGCGGGCTCCTACGCCGGGCAAGGCTTCGCATTCTTTGGTGCTCGCTTGCCCGTCATCTTTTCCGGCGTAGTCCGCCGGTGGGCGGACGAAGACGGAAGCCCGTTGGGCGAGGGGCGGGGTCTCGTCCTCGCCTTGGCGCATGGCGTGGATGGCCGCGTATCGGATTCAGTCCCGGGCCATGCCGGGAATGATCGCGCCGTGCGCCTGGAGCAGGGCGTGGATGTGCGCCAATGGCAGATCCGCCGGGTCGACGCCGGTGTGCGCCGCCAGCACAGCCATGGCTCCGGCCGCCTGCCCCATGGCCATGCAGGGGGCTTGCACACGGAGCGCGGAGTTCGCCTCGCGGTCACTGGCCAGACAGCGTCCGGCCACGATCAGGAAGCGGCTTCCAGCCGGCAAGAGGGCCCCGCGAGGAATGGTCGGGACAATCCCCGGGGAGAGCAGGCGGTAGTTGATGCCCAGGCCATCGTTAAGATGCTCGTCGACGGCATAGAAGGCATGGCAGAGGGCGTCGTCGAAGCATCGCCCCGATTCAAAGTCCTGTACGGTAACCGTGGCCTTGCCCTGGATGGTCACGGTCTCGCGGATGCCGACCTCCGGACAGATCCAGTCGACGCGGAATCCCGCAAGGCCTGGCTGCCGACGAAAGAACCGGGTGATGCGCCGCACCGACCGGCGAGCCTCAACCTCAAGGGACGACCGGCCCTCACTGGTCTCGGCCCCGGGTGCCCGGAAATGGTTGGCGTTGCCGCCATGCCGGCGCAGGAAGTCCTCCGGGCCGCGGTCATGCCAGGAGATGTCGGTCGTCTTCAGTTCGCCAGCGGCGACCGCCCGAGCGCAGGCGTCCTTGAGGGCGGCGTAGTCCAGGGTCTCGGGATCGTAGCCGCCGCAATGCAGCTGCAGGGTGGCGGGCTGCACGGGATCGGGACGGTTCAGCGGCAGCCCCGCCAAGGACACGAGATTGGCGTCGCCGGTCGCATCGACCAGCACCTTCGCCTGGACCTGCCGCAGGCCGGTCTTGGTGCAGAGGTCGACCGACCAGAGGCCATCCGCAAACCGGGCGGCGGGGGGCATCGCATGGAAGAGCAGTTCGACGCCTGCGTCCAGCACCGCCTCGTCGCACAGTGCGGCAAAAAGCGGAATATCGATGCCGACCGGCACCGGACGGCCGGTGTCCCGCGACATGCCGGACGGATCCGGAATGGCCTGACCGCTCTCCGTCAACGTCTTGCAGACCAATTCCCAGCCGATGCCGGCGACGACCTGCCGTCCCCAAGCAAAGAAGGCGGCGGGCCAGTTGATGCCGCCGACCGTCATCGTCCCGCCCAGCATGGCGTTCTTCTCGGCCAGCAGCGTGCGGGCACCGGCCCGCCCCGCCTGGACCGCCGCCACCACCCCCGCCGTTCCACCACCCACCACGACCACATCATACGGTGTGCCCATCGCCATGCCTCCTGGGGATCATCCTATCGCAGGTTCAGATAGAAGCTTGCCGCCCCGGTCTCGTGACGGCACTGCCAGACGTTACCCAATGCCCCGTGCCGGAACAGGTAGTATTTCGTCTTCCGGCCCCTCGTCCCCGTGGCGTCCTCAAGAACATAGGTCACTTTCACCACCACCTCCTCGCTGGTCGAGAATGACAACAACGGGCGGCTCGCCTGAACCGACTCGAAGTTCAACTTGGCCGTCGTGACGCGCTCGGACACGATCCGCAACCGTTCCGCGTCACCCGACGCCTGGGCCGCTGCCAAGTCCGCCACCTCCGCCGGGAAATAGTCCGAGACCAGTTGCGTCCTCAGCGCCTGCATTAGGGCGGCATCGCCCGTCATGTCGCCCAACGACACCACCCGGGCGACGACGATCGCCAAGATGACGACCACCGCCACCATCGCCTGCCAGCCCTTCAGCTTGATCCTGACTTCGGACATCATGCCGCTCCTGGTTGCGGATGGCTCAACGATCCTTCTGGACGGCACCTCGGGCACCGGCGCGCGGATGGAATTGGCGGTGCACGTTAAGCAGGCGCCGCTGGTCGACATGGGTATAGACCTGGGTGGTGCTGATGTCGGCATGCCCGAGCATCTCCTGGATGACGCGCAGGTCGGCGCCATTGGCCAGCAGATGGCTGGCGAAAGAGTGGCGCAGGGTATGGGGGTGGACGTTCTTGCCGATGCCCGCGCGCAGCGCCGCCTCCTTGACGATCGCCCAGATCCGCTCGCGGTCGAGGGGCCGTCCCTGGCGCGAAAGGAAGACATGCCCCTCGTCGGCCGCCTGGCCCAGGAGCGATGGCCGGACCTGCTCCAGGTAGCGGCGCAGCAGACGCAGGGCCGGACGCCCAACCGGCACGATGCGCTCCTTGTCGCCCTTGCCCACAACCCGCAGAAACTCCTCCTCCAGGCGCAGGTTGCCCAGCTTCAGCCCGGCCACCTCGGAAACGCGCAA
>CAZBDL010000212.1:0-6462 GCA_964490525.1 uncultured Victivallales bacterium
AGGGCCTGCTCGCCACCGCCGACGTCGTCATGCCATGCCGCAACCTCGAACCCCCAATGGGCAAGCCATGAAACTGTTCTTCCTCGACGGCAAGAAGGCAGGGCAGGAAGCCGACCTGCGCCCCCCCGGCATCAGCATCGGGCGGGAGACCGACAACGACATCGTCCTGGAGGGCGAAGGCGCCTCCCGCTACCACGCCAAGATCGAGTGGCGCGACGGGGCCTGGATCCTCCGCGACCTGGGCAGCACGAACGGCACGAAGGTCGACGGCACGCGCATCGCGGCCGATCACCGCCTCGTCCCTGGCGAGCGCCTCCGCATCGGCCAGCAGGACATGCTCTTCGCGGAGACCCGCGACCAGCTGCCCGCCACCGCGCCCGACGCGCCGACCCCGGCGCCTGCGGCGCCCGATGCCGTCACCGTCCGCAACGCATCCCCGCCGGGCCCCGTCCAGGACGCCGCCAATCCACAGACCCAGACGCGCCAGGAGATCTCGGGAGCCAAATCCTTCCAGGACTTCTTCTCGAAGCGCGACGGGGACGCCCCGAAGTCCGCCGCCAACCTCTTCGGCGGCAAGGTCGGTGATCCGGGCAGCGCCGCCGCCCACGCCGCCCGCCGTGCCCATGCCTCGCCCCTCTTCTATGCCGCCGTCATCGGCATCGCCGTCGCGGCGGTGGTCGGATTCCTGGTCGTGGACAGCCTCGGCGGCGGCAAGAAGGGCACGACGTCCCCGACCCCCGCCGCCCCGCGCACCCCCCTGCTGGTGATCTACGAGAAGCAGGAGGCCTCGGCCGACAACGTCTTCCGCTTCCGCCTGGAAATCCGCGACAACGTCATCCGCATCGAGAAGGACGACCTGCGCAGCCGGATCCGCTCGACCAAGCAGAAGCAGATCAGCGACAAGCAGATCGAGGATCTCGAGCACTTCCTGCGCCAGACCGACTTCATGGCCCTGCGCCAGCCCCAACCGGGGATCAGCGCTGACGGCCGGGACCGCCGCCGCACCCTGGTCGTCGCCTACGGCCGCGAGCTGAACCGCATCGACGTGCGCAACACCTTCGCCCCGACCTCATTCGAGGAGACCGCCGCCCTCGTCGAGGGCTTCTCACGCGATGTCCTCAACACCCCCGCCGAGCACCTGACGCCCGAGGAGATGCTGCGCGAGGGCACCGCCGCCTTCGCCAAGGGCGAGGAGCTGTTCCGCAACCTCGAGGCCCGTCCGCGCAACCTGCGCGACGCCATCACCCGCTTCACCTACGCCCTCGAACTGCTGGAGAACTTCGAGCCCAAGCCGCGCGAGTACGAGACGGCCTTCCAGCTGCGCCGCGAGGCCGAGGTCCTGATCAAGGACCGCATCCAGCAGGCCACCCGCGACGCCATCCGCGCCTACCAGCTCAAGGACTATGCCGCCGCCCGCGACGCCTACCGGGCGATCATGGAGATGACCGAGCCCGGCGACAAGCCCCACGAACAGGCCCGCGGCAATGTCCTCAAGCTCGAAGACCAACTGAGGAGGCAGAGACGATGACCCCCGCCCGCCCCCTGATCGCCCTGGCCGCGGCCGGCGCCCTCCTCCTGGCCGCCGCCTGCAAGCCCGCCCCCAAGCCCGAGCCCGGAGCCAAGGTCGCCGTCCGCACCGAGCCCCCAGGCGCCATCGTCACCATCAACCACAAGATCAAGAGCACCCAGCCCACCCCCTGCGTCCTGCCCCTGAAGGCGGGCACCCATGTCCTTGAAATCAACAAGGCCCAGTTCCTCCCCGCCTGGCGCAGCGTCACCGGCAAGCCCGGCGAAAGCCTTGACCTCGAGGTCGTCCTCGAGCCCGTCAGCGCCGCCATCCTGGTCGACTCCGAGCCCGCCGGCGCGACCATCGAGATCGACGGCCAGGAGGTCGGCCAAACCCCCTTCCTGCTGCAGAACCAGCCGTTCGGCGAGCACACCGCCATCCTCCGCCACCCCGGATATTCGCCCCAGCAGATCGCCTGGACCGTCGAGGACGAGCGCCCCCAGAGCGTCTCCGCCACCCTGACTTCCAATGTCGGACGCGTCCGCATCGAATCCCGACCCGAGGGTGCCAACGTCCTCGTCGGCGGACGCCCCCGCGGTCAAACCCCGCTGACCCTCACCCTCGAACAGGGCGAGCATGCCATCCGCCTTGAAGCGCCGGGGCACGCCCCCCACGAGCAGGCCGTCACCGTCCTGCGCGACCAGACGGCCCGCGTCGAGGCCGCCCTCCAACTCCTCCCCGGCTCCCTCAAAATCACCTCCATGCCCCCCGGCGCCGCCCTCCACATCAACGGCCGCCAGTACGAGAACACCCCCGCCACCATTTCCGACCTGCCCCCGGGATCCTACGAGATCCGCGTCGAGAAACCGGGCTTCGACGACGCCACCCGCCAGGTCGAACTCGCCCCCGGCCAAGAGGTCGAGGTCACCCTCCAAATGGACAGCAACATGGGCGGCCTCGACCTGGTCGTCCATCCCCCGGGCGTCACCGTCTACGTCGACGGCCGCAAGCTCGGCGTCACCCAGGAGGGCGAGACTCCCGACCTCTCCGCCGTCTTCGAGGTCCGCAGCCTGACCAGCGGCGAGCACCGCGTCCTCCTGGCCCACAAGCGGGCCAAGCCCAATCCCGAGGTCGCCTTCACCGTCCGTGTAGAGAAAGGCCAGATCGCCCGGCCACGCGCCGTCCGCATGTGGATCGCCGACACCTATGTCAAGCTCGTCAACGGGCTTGTCCTCAAGGGGCGCATCCGCCAGGAGAATCCCGCCGAGATCCTCTTCGAGCACAATCCCAGCATCGTCCAGCGCTACGGGCGCGAAGAGATCGAGGTCATCCGGCCGCTCGACCCGGACGAGTAGGCGGGGCGGCGGCGAGCCGCATCCTCGGGGCCGTCGGTTTCGTCCTCAGTCGCGGACGAGCAACAGCAGACCGGTCAGCAGCAGGGCAAACTCCGCCGCGCTGGCGGCGGCCCCGGCCAGTTCCCCGGTGACCCCGCCGAACCGGCGCTCGCAGGCACGGGCGGCCAGCCGTGCACACCCCCAGGCGACCAGACCGGCCAGCAAGGCGGCGGGAAAGGCCGTGAAGCAGCCGAGCAGGATGGTCGCAAGCAAGGCCAACACGATGGCCATCGTCCAGCTCGTCTCCGCCGCCGCCGCAGGCTCCGCCGGCAGCAGGGGTTGCGAACTTCGCAGGTCCGGCAGCACCGCCAGGCAGCCCTGCACCTGCGCCGCCAGGGCCAGGGTCACGACCAACCAGAACGACAGCCCCCAGCGGATGAGGATGCCCACGGCCAGAACCCGCAGCATGAACAGCCCCATGAACATGATCATCCCGAACGGCGTCTGCAGGGCAGGTGCCGGGGAGGACGGGGCCTCCTCGTCACCGTCCGCCCGCCGCAGGCGCACCGCGCACAGCGTCGCCAGGGCCGTGAAGTTGCGCCCCTGCACCGCCCATTCCAGGCCGACCACGACGACCGGCGCCGCCACCGCCGCCACCGCGGATGGCGTCAGAAAGCGGTCGAGAATCCACACCAGCGACCAGGCGGCCAGGCCCAGCACCGCGCCGACCACGGGAAAGGCGGCTAGCACCCGATGCCCGTCCTCCTCGTCGAAGTCATGCTCGGCGAAGAGACGCGACCTGGGCAGGGGCAGGTCCACCAGCAGGCGCCACGCCTCGGCAAAGGCGCTGCCCCAGGACAGATCTGACGTCGCACTCATGGTTCCCCTTCCGGCAAAGTCGCGGAATTGACGGTTGATGCGTGGGCGGTGAATATACCCGCACCCCCCGCTTCCGGCAACCCGAGTCACCCCCACGCCCGGCCATGGTGCCCCCAGGACGCACTCCGCGCATATGCCGCAGAACGCTACAAATCAGCGGCGTGCGGTAGTACGTCAGATGAAGTTGCCCTGTCAGGAATTTTTGTCTTTCTTGATCGCTTCAGCAGGGCAAGCAATGTTCCAAATACGGAAACAACATATAAGCCGATCAATCCGCCTGCAAGCAACTTAGGCACCATGATCAAATCCCAATAATCCCATCGGGTCGGTTCATAGTTAACTTCAGGCGATTCCATTGCCGCGGCAATGGCAGGAGTCCTTTGCCACTCTTCATAGTCGATTCCAGAAAATGCGAAATATCCGGCGAATAATACCATCGTGCAGTAAAGAAACGGAAAAATCTTCTTAGACGTTCTTGATTTATCCATCAGCCAAGAAAAAAACGAGACGGTTATTCCGCTGAAAATTATCATCATGGAAATGAATACGGTAGGATGTGCGTGTTGGCTTTCATAGATTCTATTTGAGAGCAAAGCGGGCCCATATCCAATGATCATTCCCCATGCGAGCCCACGTACCTCAAAGCCCGGGAAAACCAACAAAGCTATTGTAAGCATCAGCCATGTGCCGATGAAAATCAACCGATTTGTTATCATGGCTTTGATATCCTAACGGGCGGATCACCAGCCAGTCGGACTCAGGCCCAGCGGGTGAAATGCCCCTTTGGCGTGTTCCTTCGGTTCCGGCTCCAGCCGCACTCGGATTGTGGCTGTCCTGCTCACGACATCATCTCCTGGGCTTGCCCGCCATGCGACACCACCGGGCGACAACCGCAAGCGGCCAAGTCCTCCGGCCGGGTTGCCGCCGCCAAGCGGTCAACCACGCCCGGGGCATGGACCAGCCGGGCGATCCGGGCCAAGGCCTTGAGGTGCAACTCGGGGGGCTGCTGCTTGGCGCTGAGCAGGACAAAGAGGACCTGGGCCGGGCGGCTCAGGGCCGGGTGGGCAAATGCGGCGTGATTGACGCCGAGGAAGACCACGCTGTCCTCGACAGCCAGCACATGGGCATGGAGCAGGATCGCCCCCGGCGCAAGCTCGACCGGCTCGACCGCCAGCAGGCGGACAACCAGCTCGTCCAGCACCGCCGTCTGCATGGCGAACGACGGCCCGAGCAGGATCCGCAGGGACGGCTCCAGGCCCAGCCCATCGAGATCCAGGCGGATCCGCGCGGCGGCCAGGCCGGGCAGCAGTTCCGGCCCCGCCTTCTCGGACTCGACCTCGACCGACGGCACGGCGCTCCCCTGGGCATCGTCGCGGACAAGCGGCGGCGAGACCACCAGCAGCCCAAGGTGCGGGAAGCGCTCGGCGAGCATGGCGGGAAAGCGCTCAAGGGACGGCTGCCAGGCAAGCTGGCCGCGGCGTACGCCGAGCAGGACCACGAGATCGCCCGCCGCCAGGTCCGGGCTGATCTCCTGCACCAGGCCGGGCCAGGCCGGGACAGGCCGATATTCGCTCGGGACATGCGGCCGAATCCCCGTCATGGCCAACCGCACCTGGGCCAGCGATTCCGCCAGACCCACGACCAGCAGCCGT
This sequence comes from uncultured Victivallales bacterium, assembly GCA_964490525.1. Lineage (GTDB taxonomy): Bacteria > Verrucomicrobiota > Lentisphaeria > Victivallales > CAZBDL01 > CAZBDL01. The sequence continues at coordinate 5,373 of CAZBDL010000212.1, forward strand.
GCCCCGACCTGGGCGGCCAGCCGCTTCACGGCTTGCAGCACCTCGCGCGTGCCCGGCTGGCGGTCGATCAACGGCGGCACCGCCAGCACCACCCGCCGGGTCGTGTTCAGGGGATCGGGCAGCCGGGCGACGACCACCATCTGCCAAGTCTGCTCCAGCAGCCGGTCCTGGATGGAGTGGAAGAACGGACGCCGCCCCGAGGCCTCGCCTGGCCAGCCCATGATCACCGTCGTGATGTGCAGCTCGCGCACGGTGCGCAGGATGGCGCCGACGACGTTCGTGTCGATCCGCGTGACCGGCTGCACCGGCACCTCGGCGGCCGTGCCCCGCACCACCGCATGGCCCAGGATCCGCTCGCCGGCGGCGACGCTCCGCTCGACCTCGGGCCCCTCCAAGGCCACGCACAGCGGATAGAGCGGCTCGCCCCCTCCCTGCTGCCGGAATAACAGGGCCAGGTCCATCAACGCGTCGGCATGCCGCGCATTGCCCAGCGGCACCAAGATGCGCTCGACCTCGGCGACCAACGGCAGCGGCCGCTCCGCCGCCGCCATGGCCAGGCGGCGACCATGGCGCTCCGTCATCCACGGCCCCACGATGCAGGTCGCCAGGATCATCACGATCGTGCCGTTCAGGATGGCCTCGTCGAACAGCCCGACGCGAACACCGACCAGCACGGCGGCCAGGGTGGCGGCAGCCTGGTTGACGCTCAGCCCGAAAAGCAGCGCGCCCTCGTCGCGCGAATAGCCCAGCACGCGGCGCGAAAGCTCGGCGGCGAGCCATTTGGCGAGCATCACCATGGCCACCATGTAGGCGGCGATCGCCCAGGCGGCCAGCCCCCCGCCAAGCACCCGCAAATTCACCAGCATGCCGACCGAGATCAGGAAGAACGGAATGAACAAGGCGTTCCCGGTGAACTCAAGCCGCCGCATCAGCGGGCTCTGCGCCATGATCAACGGACTCAGGGCCAGCCCGGCCAGGAAGGCCCCGATGATGGGCTCGAGGCCGACCAGCTCCGCCCCGAAGGCGCTGAGGAACACCGCCACCATCACGAAGATGAACTCGGCCGGGCCATCCGGACGGGTATTGCGGA
>CAZBDL010000213.1:0-6454 GCA_964490525.1 uncultured Victivallales bacterium
CTCTAAGCACCCGAACTACTCATATCTTATCGCTTCAATAGGTGGAAGGTTTGCAAGCACACGCACAACTCCGCCCCACGGAGCAGGATTGAAAACCGACGCTCAACGCATGACGCCGGGCGCTGAAGCGCCATGGTGGGACAAAACGACGGGTTGAACACGCTTGCAATATGCCTGATGACGATATATGATGCCACAACGGAGGTCATGCACCATGCGCACCATCATTGATGTCCCGGAATCCACGCTTGAGGATCTCGGAATAGTTGGACGACATCGGCATGCGTCCCGGGCGTCATTGATTCGCCAGGCCATTGCGGAGTTCCTCGAGAGGAACCGGAAAGCCGATTCGGGCAAGGCTTTCGGGATCTGGCACGACCGCCATCGGGATGGCCTGTCGCACCAGCGCACACTGCGCGGGGAGTGGCCGCGTTGAAGGCCGTATTCGACACGAACATCCTGATCGATTACCTGAATGGAATTGATGCCGCCGCCCAGTGCCTCGACAGCGTAGAGGCGCCGTTGATCAGCCGCATCACGTGGATGGAGGTGCTGACCGGGGCTGAGGACGACGCCGACAAAGACACGGTGCGGATGTTCCTGAATGGCTTTCGGATCGTGGAACTGGGCAAGCACATCGCGGAGACGGCTGTCGTGCTTCGCCGGGAGAGGCACCTGCGATTGCCTGACGCGATCATCCTGGCCTGCGCAGTGACCGAAGGCTGCAAGCTGTTCACCCGCAACACACGGGACTTCAATCCTGCCTGGCACGAAATCCACGAGCCGTACCGGCTGCCGACCGGCCCGTTGCGACGCAGCAGGAAATGAGTCGAACAATGATCGGAGGAACGGCCATGACGCGCATCCTCTTCATCTGCACAGGGAACACCTGCCGCAGTCCGATGGCGGCGGGCTACTTCCGGCATCTGCTGGCCAAGGCGGGACGCAGCGATGTCGAGGTCGTTTCCGCCGGCACCTTTGCGGGCAACGGCGAACCGGCCTCGGCGGCGGCGGTGCAGGCCCTGCGCGAACACGGCGTCGACCTCAGCGGCCACCGCAGCGCCCCGCTCTCCGTGGCGCTGCTCCAGGACGCTGACCTGATCATCACCCTGACCGCTTCCCACCGGCGGCATGTCGGCGCGATGTCACCAACCGCCCTGGCCCGCACCCGCGACCTGATGAGCTTCGGCGAGGGCGGCGACGTCGGCGACCCCTTCGGCGGCGGCGGCGCGACCTACGATGACTGCTTCCGTTCAATGAAGCCCGCCTTGGACACCCTGTTCGCCCGTCTGGACAAAACCCTTGACGACGTCCGCCGGGACGGCGACGGCAGGGATGGAAATGCCTGACGCCAGACCCAAGATAACGTTCAACGTTCAACGCTCAACATTCAACGCTCAAGGGAGAGAATTAGCATTGATCGTTGGTCGTTGAGCGTTCCGCGTTGGGCGTTGAGAGTTGAGTGTTCGCCCCCCCTCCCTCCCTTGGCACGCCGGAGGCCTCCCCATGAGCCTGTTCATCGACATGCATCAGTACCGCCGCATCGGCCATGTCCAGGCGGACGCCACCGGGGCCCGCCACAAGGCCGAGCGCGCCGAGGCCCGCGTCCTGGACTTGGAGAAGCGCACCGACCGCCTGGCGCTCGCCTGCCAGGCCCTGCTCGAGATCCTCCAGGAGAAGGCGGGCATCACCGAGGACGAGGTGCGCGCGAAGATGGACGAGATCGACCTGCGCGACGGCCAGCCCGACGGCAAGATCAGCCGTCAGGCGGTCGCCTGCGGCAACTGCGGCAAGACCATCGGCTCGCAACGGGCCGAGTGCATGTACTGCGGACATCCCGTCCACCCCGCCCACACGGTGGCGTGACGCCGCGGCAAACGCACCATCCTCCCGCCCCTCCCCCGCCCTCTCCGCAGCCCATGACGCGGAATCCCCCGTTTTTTTCTGAAAATTCCGGTGCCATGATAAGCATCTTATTGTCATATAGTCATTTACAATCAATCAAGTCGAATTGAAATTTTCATGGTGGGCGTGGCTACGTGAGAACAAGCCGTTGAAATCGAATTAATTAATTGTAATTCTTTTATCAAGAGATAGTTGCTTATCATGGCACCGATTATTGCGGCCTTCGCAAGGTCTTTCCGGGGCCTTTGCCGAGCTGGGGCTCGTCGTTCCCAGGCACGGGGGCGCGGCCGGGCGGGCTGCCCCCTCCCACCGGCAACAGTCCCGGGGCGTCGGAGACGATGGCCGTTGCATGGCCTCAGTTTGGGGCTATAGTCCATCTCCTTTGCGCTTCCATACGGGGGATTGAACCTCATCGACCAGGAGAAAACGGACATGATGACAATCGCGGACTGGCATGGCAAGGCGTTTCGTCTGGGCATCGCGACGGATCACGGCGGGCTGGCGCTGAAGGGGCGGCTGCTGACGGATCTGTCGGGCAAGGGCGTCGCCGTGACGGATTACGGGGCGCATGCCTGCGACCCAGCGGACGACTATCCGGACTTCGGCGCGAAACTTGCGGGAGCGATCGCCCGGAATGAACTGGACTGCGGCATCCTGATCTGCCGCTCCGGGGTAGGGATGGGGATCGTCGCCAACCGCTTCCACGGGGTGCGCGCGGCGGTCGGGACGAGCCCGGAGGTCGCCAAGGCCAGCCGCGACCACAATGCCAGCAACATCCTGGTCATTCCTGCGGACTACCTGAAGGACGGCCAGGTGGATACAGTGGTTGCGACCTGGCTGGGTACGGCGTTCAGCGGCGACCCGCGGCATGTGCGGCGGCTGCTGAAGCTCGAGGACCAGTCCTATGACGAGATCGCGGCGGTGCGCCACGCCGACCCTGAGGTCGCACACATGCTCGACGCGGAGCGGCGGCGTCAGGACGAGGGGCTGGAGCTGATCGCCTCGGAGAACTTCGCCAGCGCGGCGATCCGCGCCGCACAGGGGACGGTGCTGACCAACAAGTACGCCGAGGGCTATCCGGGGAAGCGCTACTACAACGGATGCGAGGTGGTGGACGAGGTCGAGGCCCTGGCCATCCAGCGCGCCTGCGCGCTGTTCGGGGCGGAGGCGGCGAACGTCCAGGCCCATGCCGGCAGCCAGGCCAACATGGCCGCCTACTTTGCGCTGGTCGAGCCGGGCGACACCATCCTGGCGATGTCGCTCGACCATGGCGGGCACCTAACGCACGGGCATCCGATCAACTTCAGCGGCATGCTCTATAAGTTCATCGGCTACGGGGTGCGCCGCGACACCGAGATGATCGACTACGACGAGGTCGAGCGGCTGGCCAAGGAGCACCGTCCGAAGCTGCTCGTGGCTGGGGCCAGCGCATACCCGCGCATCCTCGACTTTCCGCGCCTGCGGGCGATCGCCGACGCGGTGGGGGCAAAGCTGATGGTGGACATGGCGCACATTGCCGGCCTGGTGGCGGCGGGGCTGCATCCAAGCCCGGTGCCGTACAGCGACGTGGTCACCACGACCACCCACAAGACCCTGCGCGGCCCGCGCTCCGGCCTGATCCTGTGCCGCGAGGAGCTGGCCAAGGCGATCAACTCGCGGGTCTTCCCGGGCCTGCAGGGCGGCCCGCTGATGCACACCATCGCCGCCAAGGCGATCTGCTTCCGCGAGGCGATGCAGCCGTCGTTCAAGGCCTATCAGGCGCAGGTCGTGGCCAACGCCGTGTGCCTTGCCGCCGAGCTGACCGGACAGGGCTTCCGCATCGTCTCCGGCGGCACCGACAACCACCTGATGCTCGTCGACCTGCGTCCGAAGGGGGCCACCGGCAAAGACGTGGCGACGGCGCTGGACAAGGCGGCGATCACGGTCAACAAGAACATGATTCCGTTCGATCCGGAGAAGCCCTTTGTCGCCAGCGGCATCCGCATCGGCACGCCGGCGGTGACGACGCGCGGCATGAAGGAAGCCGAGATGAAGCGCATCGCCGAGTGGATTGGCCGGGCCGTCGATGTCCGCGCGGACGACGCGAAGCTCGCCGCCATCGCCGCCGAGGTGCGGGCCTTCACCCGGGCCTTCCCGCTGCCCCAGTTCGGGGGTTGAGGAGGGATACAATATTCAATATTCAATATTCAATATTCAATATACAATCTTGAATCTTGAATGGCTGATCAACATTATGGGGGGATTCCTGTCGTGAGGGAAAAGAAGTTTGATCTTTGGGAACGCCTAATCGATTATGCCGTGGGAATCATCAAGCTGACCGATGAGTTGCCGCCGACAAAGGCAGGCAACCACATATGCGGGCAACTCCTGCGTAGCGGCACTTCTCCTGCGCCCAACTATAGCGAGGCGTTGAGCGCCGAATCCAAGGCGGACTTCGTCCACAAGTTGAAGATTGCCATGAAAGAGCTGCGTGAGTCCAAAACCTGGCTTCGGATCATCATCAATGCCGAACTGATCAATCCCCGCTGCAAGGTCGAGTCGGTTCTCAAAGAAACCGACGAACTAATCGCCATCCTCTTCTCCAGCGTCGAAACCACCAGGAAATCCATGGCCGCTACCGCACCAAAGAGCAAGCCTGAAGATTGAACATTGAACATTGAAGATTGAACATTGAAGATTCCGGCATCCTGGATTCCCCTTTTCCCATGAACCTTGTCTTCCTCACCGACCACCTGAAGTTCTCCGGCGGGCGCTGGCTGCTGCTGGAGTATGCCGCGTTCCTAAAGGAGCGCGGGCATCAGGTGACGGTGCTGATCCAGAAGGAGCGCGGGGAACTGCTGGGGCGGTTGCCGACGACCCTGGTCCCCCGCTATGATGCGCGCCACATCCCGCCGTGCGACCTGATCGTCGCGACCACGCCCCGCGAGGTGGCGGAGGCCTGGCGCTCGCGCCGCGGCAAGGTCATCCACTTCTGCCAGGGCTTCGAGGTGACGGACTATGAGCAGCGGCTGGATGGCACGGCGTTGCCGGAGCACTATCGCGAGGCTGGCTGGGTGGCGCTGCTGCGCAAGCGCTGGACCTGGCGGCGGAAGCTGCGCCGGGTGGATGCGGCCTATCGCCTGCCGACGCACTTGATTGCGGTCTCGGCGCATCTCCAGCGCGAACTGGAGGGACGCTACGGGCGCCGGGTGCATCTCTGCCGCAACGGGGTCGACTTGACGACCCTGCGTCCGGATCCGGACTGGCGGGAGCGTCGCTTCACGGCGGAGCGGCCGATGCGAGTGCTGAACATCGGGCCACTGGACGTTGCCTACAAGGGGGTGCCGACGACACTGGCGGCGGTGTCATGCGTCCGTGACACGGGCCTGCCCGTCGAGTTCACCCGCATCACGCCGCGGCCGCCGCCGGCCGAGGAGCACCCGGACGGTGCCTACACACTGCACGTGAAACTGCCGCGCGAAGAGTTCGTGCGGGTGATGACGGGTTGCGACGTGTACGTCTCGAATTCCACCGAGCGCGAGGGCTTCGGGTTGCCCGCGATGGAGGCGCTGAGCTGCGGGCTGGCCTGCGTGCTGAGCGACATCGAGTGCTACCGCACCTTCGCGCCGGGCCGCGACGACTTCTGCGTCTTCGTGCCGCCGGGCGACATCGAGGCCACCGCCGCCGCCCTGGCCGAATTGCATGGCCAGTCCGGCAGCGGCCGCCTGACCGAGCTGCGCCGCCGGGCGCTGGAGGTCAGTGCAGACTTCTCGCACCAGGCCGCCTGCGCGGCCTTCGAACGCATCCTGAACGACATCCATACCGAGAAGGAATCCGACCATGATTGATCCGAAGCTGCTGCGCGACGCCCCTGACATGGTGAAGGCCAACTGCCTGCGCCGCGGCTGTACGGCGGACGTCGACGCCCTGCTGGCGCTGGACGCGGCCGTCCGCGCGCTGATTGCCGAGACCGAAGTGCTGCGCGCCGACCGCAACCGCCTGAGCAAGGAGTGCAAGGACAATCCGGCGGCCCGCGACCAAGTCCGCGAGATCAAGGAGCGGCTGGCCGTGCTCGAGCCGGAGCTGGCGGCAAAGGAAAAGGAACTGCAGGGCGGCCTGGCCTGGCTGCCAAACCTGCTCGACCCGGCGGTGCCGGACGGGACGGGGGACGCCGACAACCGCGAACTTCGCACCTGGGGCGAGCGTCCCACCTTCGCCTTCACGCCGCAGGACCACCAGGCCCTCGGAGAAAAGCTGGACATCCTTGACATAGCCCGCGGCACCAAGGTCGCCGGCAGCGGCTACTACTATTGGAAGGGTCAGGGGGCGCAGCTCTGCAACGCCCTGTTCTTCTGGGTCCAGCAGGAATTGATCCGGCGTGGCTTCACCGGCTTCATGACCCCATGCCTGGCCAAGGAGCGGACGCTCTTCGGGACCGGCTACCTGCCGTTCTTCGCGGACCAGACCTATCAGCTGGCCGGCCAGGATCTGGCCCTGATCGGCACCTCCGAGCAGACCCTGGTCGGCTACCATGCCGACGAGACCTTGGCGGGCGAATCCCCGCCCCGCC
>CAZBDL010000214.1:0-6443 GCA_964490525.1 uncultured Victivallales bacterium
CCCCCTTGCCCGACCCTCCGCGTGAGCATTGCCACAAGCCGCACGAGCAGATCATTTCCCGTGCTCACCGCTTCACTGTGTACGTGAACGTTTCCGGGCTTTCCATCTCATCTCATGACGACATAGGCAACGCGGTCGGGGGGATCCTCGCCAGGGGCGAGGGGGTTGCCGAAGAGGTCGAGCCATGATCCCGGCAGGTCGATCACGGCGCGGGCGATGCGGGCGTTGGGCAGGGCGGCGAGGAGGACGACCTGGGTGCCGTCTTCATCGGCGAAGCGGAAGCCCTGGACGCCACCCGCCAGGGCGAGGCGCTCCCGACAGCGCTTGCCTTCGAGGAGGGAGGTCATGGCGGCATGGGCGGCGGCGCTGACGTTGAGTTCGCCGGACGGGGTGGTGAGGACGCTCCAGTCGATGCCGTCGATCGGGCGGAAACGGGTGGCCTCCATGGCATAGAGGAAGACCTTGTCGACGCCGTTGGCAAAGAGCACGGCATGGTAGATGGGGAGCAGGCAGGCGTGCTCGCGGACGAGGGTCAGGGCATCGTTGCGGCGCAGCACGGTATGCCGGTAGAGGGCGGTGTTGCGCTGCTGCTCGGAGGACTTGCCCTCGGTCATCCAGGAGGCGCGGCGGCGGTCCGGGTCGGCCTCGCGCAGCGGCCCGAAAACGCTCTGCTCGATCTGGCGGAACCAGAAGCCTTGCGGATCAAGCGGGCAACCAAAGAAGCCGCTGTCGTTGTGGTAGACGTGGAAGGAGGGGACGTCGCAGGTCTCGAGCCCTCCAGCCGCGATCATGCGCCGCAGCCAGTCGCCGCCGCGGCCGCCGCCCCAGGCGGTGCCATTGATGCCGAGAACGATGGCGGCGGGATTGGCGGCCTTGGCCTCGGCATGGGCGACCGTGCTGAGGCGCAGGTAGTCGCCCAGCGGGTCGGGGCCGGGCGACCAGCGGTCGCGCCCCTCCTTTGTCCCATCCCATTCCTTGAACCAGAATCCGCCCCAGGGCTCGTTCCAGATTTCCCAATGGTCGATGACGCCGCGGTAGTGGCCGGCGATGCCGCGGACATAGGCGCCGAACTCGGCGTAGTCGCGCGGCTGCCACCAGAGGTCGAGCCAGGCGCCGCCCTGCGGTCGGGTGATGCGGGCCCAGCCCGGACATTCGGTGAGGACGCCGAGGATGTTCAGGTGCCGGGCGCGGACGAGCTGGACGTAGCGGTCGGGATAGGTGAAGGTTCCTTGCCGTTTCTCGACTGAGCTCCAGTAGGTCAGGAAGCCATTCGGGCCATGGGTGCGCAGCCAGTTGATGCCCATGGCTTTGGCGGCGTTCAGGTGGGGTTCGTAGACATTGCAATGGACGCCAAACGGCGACTGCGGCGCGTCCTCTCCCCAATGCTGCGGCCGCGGCAGGAGGTGGTAGACCAGCTCCTGGACGGGGCCAAGCAGGGTACCATCGGGGCCCGTCAGGCTCGCCTCGAGGCGCTGCGGCCCGAGCGGACGGTCCGCGCGCACGGGCAGCGGCGGCAAGGTGTTGCGGAATTCGCGGCCGCCGTCCGGCAGCGCCCAATCCGGCAGGGCGCCGACATCGCCATAGGCATTGTACAGGCGGAAGGCGAGGCGCGAGCCGTCCGGCCAGGCGCCGCGAACTTCGCAGGTGACCGGGGTCGGGGCCGGGTCGTCCGCAAAGGCAACGTTGGCCGCCATGGCGTCGTGCGCCAGGAAGATCTCGGCATGGGGCGGGGGCGTGAAGGGTGAAGGCGTCTCGCCGGGGCCAACCATCAACGCATCGACCAGGACGTCGACTTTCCCCTTCAGCTCGAGGATGTGGCCGCGGCCATGGATCAGCGGCTGGAAGGGCAGGTGGAAGCGGCCGAACTCGGGCTCGTCGAGGGCGATCTCCATGGCCGCCAGCTCCTTGCCTTCGCCAAGGACGCGCAGGGTGCCGGTGAAGGCGCCGCGCAGGAAGAGGCTCAGCACATGCTGGCGGTAGGCCACGGGCACGGCGAAGGGGGGCGAGGCCAGTTCGATAACGCCACGGCCAGAGCGGGTGCGTAGCTGCAGCGGGACAGTGCCGCGGCCGGTGACGATGTCCGGACGCGGCCGGACCTCAATGTCATGCTCCAGCGAGCCATTCACCCCGACCGACCAGCCGGTCTGCAAGCCCAGCGGGAACTGGCTGTGGCGCAGGATGTTGGCCGGTCCGCCATCGGGATGGGCCCGATCCATGGCGGCGCGCAGGAGGGCCTGGCTCTGGCGGGTCAGGGTCAGGCGGAAGAGGTCGATGGTGCCGGCTTGCCCGAGGTTGACGATCAGCCCGACCGGTTGCGCCAGCGGGCCCAGCGTAAAGTCAAAGACATGCGTCTGGCGGTCGGCAGTCAGACCGACTGGCTTCAGCCAATGGTTGCGGTAGGGCTGGCCGGCGTCCATCACCGACAGGGCCAAGGGGCTGCCGGCGGGGCTGGCGGCGGTGACCGTCAGCCGGAAGTCGGTCGGCTCGCCGACCGGCGGCAGCGGGCACTTGAGCTGGCCGCGGCCGCTCTCGTGATCAACGATGCGGGCGCGCACCCAGCCGAGGCCGCCGCCCAGGTCGTCGTGCATCGGCGTGTATTCGACCGTCACCTTGGCCCAGGCGCTGTCCTCCTGGATGCCCGGAGGTAGCGACCCGCTGACGCGGGGGCCAGCCACCGGCACCAGCGCCGTGTGGTCGCCGAAGTCGATGTCCAGGAGAACCTCCCCCTCCGTGCCGACGGCATCGGCCTGCGCGTACAGGTCGGCGGCGGGAACGACCGCCACGGCGGCAGCGAGGGTGCCGGATCCAGGAACACCGGCGACCAGGTCTTGTTCCGGTGCGGGATCCGCAGGCGTGACGACGGCACCTGCCCTCCTCGGCGGCGTGCAGGCGCAGGCCAGGGCGAGAGAAATGGCGGCGGCCACGCAGGGCCACCGGTGCGGCGAGGTCGGCGGGCAATGTCCTTTGCGATTGGTCCTCATGCGGTCTCCTTCCATTGGTCACGGTCGCGGCGGAACGCCGCCAGGACGGCTTGGTGGGCAGGATCGGCAACGATGTTCCGCCGCTCCTGGGGGTCGCCCGCCAGGTCGAAGAGGAACTCGGAGCCGTCATCGTCGAAATAGCAGTACTTGAGGTCGTCGCGCTTGACCATCAGGCGGCCGCGTCCGACCTGGGAGAAGGCGACGTTGTCCCAGGCGGCATCCTCGCCGCGCAGCAGCGGCACCAGGCTGCGGCTGTCGAGTCCGTTGGGCACCGGCACACCGGCCAGGTCGCAAAGGGTCGCGAAGAGGTCGCAGTGGCTGACATTTTGCCGGATCACCCGACCTCCGGCAGCGATGTGCGGGGCGCGGACGAGGAGGGGGACGCGGACGCTGCCCTCATAGAACTTCAGCTTCCACCAGAGCTGGTTCTGGCCCATCATGTCGCCGTGGTCAGAGGTGTAGAGGATGATCCAGTCGTCGAGGTCCTGGCCGGCATCGCGCAGGGCCTGGAGGACGCGACCGAAATAGCCGTCGACCTCCTCGATCATGGCGCAGTAGGCGGCGACGGCGCGGCGGACCTGCTCCTCGCTGACCTTGACCCCGGGCTCGGCGCGGGCCCAGTCGGCATCGAAGCCGAAGTGGTCGTGGTGGCGGGAGGCATCCGGCAGCTCGACCCGGCCGAGGTACTTCTCGAACAGCGCCTGGCGGGCGATGTACGGATAGTGCGGCTGCTGGAAGCTGACCTTGAGGAGCAGGGGCCGGTCCGGTGTCGCCCGCCCGTACACCGGGCTGACGAAGTACTCCTCGATGAAGTGAAGGGCGCCCTGGAGGGTGTACTCGTCGTTGACGCGGTAGGGGGACCGGCCCGGCCCAGCCTGCTGGATCTCCTTGATGTGCGACCAGTTCGGCGGCGCGGGATGGCGAGCCCATTCCTCCGGGCGGACGCCGGCGATGAATTCGGGATGGACGTGCATGTCGGCCCAGCCGAGGCGCCGGGTCCAGCCCTGCATCTGGTCGGCGCCGAGGTGGTGGAGCTTGCCCGCGCAGACGGTCTCGTAGCCGTATTGGGCGAGCCGCCGGGCGAAGGTCATGTGCCCCGGCGGCAGGTCGTCGCCGTAGACCTGGGCGCGGCAGGTGCGCGGCAGCTGCCCGGCCATCATGCACTGCCGACCGGGGACGCAGACCGGCGAGGCCGCGTAGGCGTTGCGAAACTGCACGCCTTCGGCGGCCAGGCCGTCGAGGGTCGGGGTCGCCACCACCGGATGGCCCGCGAACTTCGCAAAATCCGCCCGGTGCTGGTCGCTCATCATGAAGAGGATGTTGGGACGGCGGGGACTCATGGCTTCTTCTCCAAGCCGGTCGGCCGCAATGCATGGATGATGGCCGAATCCAGGCTTGCCGGGCCGCCCTGGGCCTCGATCCGCAGCTCCCGATCCTCGCCATCGGGCAAGACGCAGGCGCTCATGGACAGTTCGCCATCGCCGCCAAAGATTTCGAGGGAGGTGCGGTCGAGCAGCAGGCGCAGGGCGATCGTGCCATGGTCCGGCGGCAGGCAGCCTTCGCGCCCGGCAAAGGCAACGATGCCCGGGCCGGGCCGGTATTCGATGGCGAGGCCATGCAGCACGATGGTCAGGCGCTCCGCTGAACCGAGGTCCAGGCGCAGCTCCACATCCAGCAGGTCGTCCGGCGCGGCCATGCGACAAGGCAGCGGCCTCGCCGACACCGCCCTCGACTCCTGCCGCAGCCGTTCAAGCTCGCGCACCGGCCAGCGATGCAGGCGCAGCCCCTCCGGCGTGCGATGCAGGGACAGCGCGCATGGCATGCTCATCTGCTGGCTGAACGGCATGCCGGGATGGCGTCCGCCGCGCATCCAGGCCATCTGGACGACCCGGCCGTCGGGCAGGTCCGTCCACGTTTGGGTGGCATAGAAGTTTGGCCCCCAATCCCCGGGCAGCATCGGGGTTTCCGGCACGAAGGTGACGCCGTCGAAGTCCCCGATCCGGTAATCGCCCGTGCCGTCGACCAGGATCCAGCGGCGGCAACCGGGATCGCCGACGCAGGGGAGGGAAAAGCAGTCGGGGCACTCATAAAATCCCGGGATGTCACCGAGGCGTTTCCAGTCCAGGAGATTGCGCGACCCGAAGAAGGCGAATCCCGGCTCGGCCCAAAGGGCCATGATCCACTGCCGCGAAGCCTCGTGCCGGAAGACGCGGGGATCGCGGTTCCCGGGGACAAGCTCCGGCAACAAGGGGTTGCGGTCATGCTGCCGGAACGATTCGCCGCCGTCGACGCTGTAGGCGAGACATTGCACGAAGCCCTTCGGCCCCACCGCCGTATGGAACAGCAGGAGGGGCGGCTGACCGCCCTCCTGCAGGCCCGAATCGTTGTCCCGGTCGACGACCGCGCCGCCCGAGTACTTCTGTCCGAAATCGGCATCCGGAATCAGCGCCACCGGCCGCTCCGTCCATTCGATCAGGTCGTGGCTGACGGCATGCCCCCAGTGCATGTTCTCGCCGGCCCGGCCGCCGGGATCGGGGTCGTGCTGGAAGAACAGGTGATAGATCCCGGCATGGAAGCACAGCCCGTTCGGATCGTTCAGCCAGCCCCGCCGGGCGGTGAAGTGGAAACGCGGCCGCAACGCCTCGGCGCCAATCTTCGTAGATGCGGGACTGGGCATGGTGGGATCAGGGGTTGAGTTTGGGGTCGTGGATGGCCCGGTTGGCGGCGGTCAGGTCGGTGATCGTCGCGGCATGGCCGTCGAAGAAGTTGTAGTTCGCCCCACGCTTGAGATGGCGTTTCATGTCCCCGCCTCCGTATGTGTAGGTCCAACGACCGCTGGCATCGAAGACCGGGGCGCTGTCCGACGCCATCATCCAGTTTGACGAATCGGCATTGCAGGCCCGCTTGGTCGGTTGCGTGACCAGGTGCATCTTGAGCCAGGCCCAATTCGCCTTGTCGGCACCTTTCGTGGAGATATTCCAGCCGTCCGTCTCGCCGCGGCGCGGAGAGATATTGTGCCCGTAGGAGAGCCTCCGGCCACCGGACTCATCGCCATGGACCGAGACATATTCCTCGGGACAGCCGTAGAGCACCCCGTCCCGTGCGGCAATGGCGGCCACCACGGGGGCGACGGTGGTCCCGTCGATGCCGGTGTAGCCCAGGTAGTCGGCGACCAGGACAAACCACCATTTCGGGCCGGTCGAGACGAGGCTGCCCGGACAGAGATGGTTGTCGTAGTCGGCACTGTACATCTGCTGGGCGAGGGCGATCTGCTTCAGCGAGCTGAGGCAACGGATCGACCGCGCCGCCCCCCGCGCCTGACTGAGCGCTGGCAGCAGCATCGCCGCCAGGATGGCGATGATCGCGATCACCACCAGCAGTTCAATGAGGGTGAACCTGCTCCCGGCGGACGAGCCGCCAATGCGGAGTTTGGCGTTCCCGGGGATGCTCCCGGGGGCGCGC
>CAZBDL010000215.1:0-6437 GCA_964490525.1 uncultured Victivallales bacterium
CTTGCCACGCCACGGCGTGGTTCCCGGGTCGGGGCTCACGCGGCGGACTGGCCCTTTCCGGGGGGCGGCGGCCGGTTGATGCGGTAGGCCTTGAGCTCGGCGTAGATGGACTGGGCGAGCCCGGACTTGGCGAAGCCGAGGACGAAGGCGCCCTTGACGCCGAAGAAGACCTCCAGCTCGGCCTGGGCATAGCGCTGCACCACCGGGTAGGGCGCGAAGTCGGCCAGGACCTGCGTCCGGACGCCCGGGGCAATGTCCTCGGCGACCAGGATGAAGTGCAGGCGGCTTCGGCTGCGGGCCAGCACGTCGCTCCCCACGATGAGGATGCGCGCACGGAGCGCAAAGGGAAACAGCCGCTCGACCGGCTTGGGCGGCGGAGGCGGCGGGGCCGCCTCGGCGTCGCCCGCCAAGGCGGGCGGCGGGATGGGCGATGCCGCGTCAACAGGCTCGCCGTGAACCCACATCAGGGGCTTGGCGGTGAAGCCGGTGCGGGCCAGCGCATGCTGCTCCTGCTCGCGCCGCAGCGCCGCCGCGCCGCCGGGTCCAACGGCTTGGGCCACCAGCATTTCCGCCGTCGCGGGATCAGCCCGGTCGAGTCCAAGAAGCGGCACCAACAGGGCATCGGCGCCATCCGGCCGACGCAGCAGCGCCGAGAGGGTAGGACGATGGATCGTGAAGGCCAGGTTGAGCAACTCGATGCGACCGGCCAGGGATTGCGCCTCCGCCGCGGACAGGGACAAGGGCCGGAAGAGGCGCAGGTCCGGTTGCGGCGGATGCCCTGGCCCGTCGCGATATTCGCGGCGCAGGCAGGCGAGGTAGTCCGCGAAGTTCGCCGGCTCCATGGCGACCTCGTGGCGGCACGGGTCGCGCTGCAGCTCCGAGGCCGGGTCGGTCGAGAACGGCAGATAGGCGATCCCCAGCTTCTCCCCGTGCCGCGCCAGCAGGCGCAGGACATAGGCCAGGGTCGCATGCACCGCCGCCACGGTGTCGCCAACCAGGAAATACCCGAAGTAGAGCTGCGCCGTGACGTTGGGCGTCGCCGTCACCGCGTCCAGCGCCGCCTCCAGCTCGGCATTGCCGTAGCTGGCGCCATGGCCCTTGTTGCGCCGCCGCACCGGCTCGTCCGCCGTCTCCGGCGAAAACTGCACATAGGCCTTGCGGAATGTCCGGGAGAGGGCGTCGACCAGCCGCGGCGACGTCAGGCCCCACGAGCTGTAGGCGAAGTCCAGCTCCAACCCGGAGTTCCGCACCAGGGCGAAGAGCTCCAGGTACCAGTCCTCGGACCCGGGAAACTCGAAGTCGGTGAAGATGGTCCGGAAGCCATGCTGGCGGACCGCCTTTTCGATCGTGGCGAAGGCCGAGGCCGGCGAGCGCCAGGCCGGAGCCTGACGATGGTTGATCAGCCGTTGCGCCGTGCACGAGCCCCCGCAGAAGAGGCAATTGTTGACGCAGCCGCGTCCGACCTCCAGCAGGAACAGGGGGGAAAAGTTCAGCGGCGCGAAATTCGCGGGGGCGACATGCGTCCAGTAGATGCTGCGCATCCGGTAGAGGTCGGCATGGCGCAGCAGCTCAAGACAGGCAAAATCGAGGGGCTCCAGGTCGGCGGGATCCGCCACGTAGGCGACCTCGTTGTGGATCACGTTTCCGGCGGCATCGCGCCAGGAGAGGTTGGGGACATCCGCCAGGGATCCCCCTCCCCGCAATGCCTGGCAGAGCCGCACGACGGGCACCTCGGCGTCCCCGCGGATGACCGCATCGACCTGAGGATGCCCCGCCAGGATCTCCGCCGCATGGTAGCTGGCCGTGAAGCCACCGAGGAAGACGAAGGCCCCGGGATGCCGGCCCTTGACCAGGGCCGCGGTCTCGAGGACCGCCAGACTTTGGTTGAGCCAATGCAGGTCGAAGCCCGCCGCGTCGACGGCCGTGAGCCCGAGGATGCCATCGCCGCCCTCCCCCGCCTCCGCCAGGTCGCCATGGATGATCTCGACCTCGCAGCCATCATCGCGCAGCGCCCCGGCGATCCCGAAGATGCCCATCGGCAGGAAGAAGGCATTCTTCTCGGCGCGGTCTCCCGGATCCGCCGGATTGAGGTTGCCGCAATGGACCAGCCCCACCCGGAAGGCGCCTGTCCCTTCCCTCATGGCCAGGTTCCGGTCAGGCTGATGACGGCGGCCCGCCGCCCCGCCGCCGTGACGGTCGCGCGGATCGCCAGCCGACCATTCTCCGCCGGCGTGCATTGGCCGTCGATCGTCACCGCCTGCTCCGGCAGGACCGGGGCCAGGAACTTGGCGCTGCCCACCTGCAGCAGGCGCAGGGGGCCACGGGAGAAATGCATCTCCGCCGCGACCAGCACGAGCTGCAGCAAGCAGACCCCGGGCAGCACGGGATTGCCCGGGAAGTGCCCGGCCAGGATCTCGAGGTCGGCGGGAATCGTCAACGTGGCCACGAAGGCATCGGGCGATCCGCCGGGGACCACGGCGAGATGCCGTCGCAGTTCCTGCCGCAGTCGGTTCATGGGGTCACCGGGGTTGGATCGGCCGCGCGGATCGGTTGCCAGTCTCGGGTCTTGACGACCAACCGGTAGCCGAGCCGCCGGTTGTCCATCACCACCCCGCGCGGGAACAGCCCGCCGGGATCGATACCATAGTCGTAAAAGCGGACCTGCCAACCCTGCCGCCAGCCCTGCCGCCCATGTTTCTCCAGCAAATGCATACCCTCGCCCCCGAAGACATGCTCGAGGTGCCTGCCGTCGGCCGCGACCGACCGGAAGCGCAGCGTGTCCGGGCCCGGCACGACCTCGGCGTCGTCCGGCGGAACCAGCCCGAAGTGAATCCGCCGGAAATCCTCGGCCAGGGCGGCGAGCAACTCCGGCGACTCGGCCAGGGCGGGCACCGCAAAGACCACCCGTGACCCCGCGCGATCCCCGGCGAGATGCAGGAGCTTGATGCCCAGGTGGCTCAGGCAGACCAGCTCGAAGGTCTCCGCCGCGCGATCCACCTGGACATATCCCAGCATCGCGTATTCCCGCCAGCGCCGCCGCAGGATCAGCGAGGTGTCGGCGGCGAACCGCGTCGGCAACGCCTCCCGAAAATCGCGCACCACGGCCGCGGGCGAGACCTCCGGCGGCAGGGGCGACAGCCGCGGCGCGGCAAAGGGATCCCCGACGCACCCGGACAACGCCAAGGCCGCCAGCCACAGCCACGCATGACGGATCGTCAACGGCATGGCGCCCCCTCCCCGTCTGCCGTCGCGGACGCCTGGCCCTGGCCATCGCCGGGCGGCGATCCGGCCAGCCGCCGGGCCAGCCGGTCAAGCGCACAGCACAGGCCCGGCACAATCAGCAGCGAGCAGAGATAGGCCACTCCGACCCCGACCAGCAGCGTGAAGCCGACATGGCGCAGCGCCGGATGCCGGGCTGGCGCCAGCGACAAGGCCCCGATCATCGTCGTCACCGCCGAGAGGGAGATGGACGCCGTCGCCTGCCCGAGCCCGACCGCCCCGTCCCGCGCCCAGGCATGCACCGTCATCGCCCCGTAGTCGATGCCCAGGCCAAGGACGACGATCACGGCGATCACGCTCGCGGCGTTGAGGCTCAGGGACGAATGCACCGTCAGGAACAGCACCGCCACGCCCGCCGCCAGGGCCGGCAGCACGACCGCCGGCAGATGGCGCAACGGCCGCGTCAGGAGCAGGGTCGCCAGGACAATGAGGACGACGCTGATCAGGCCGATCCGACGCCCGTCCACCAGGGTCGACTCGGCCAGGGCCTGGCCGACGGCATGGCGCGAGATGACGCCGCCGCCGCCATGGTCCGCCAACGCGCGCATCGCCTGCACGTTGCCCGGCGTATCCGGGAAATAGGTGAAGTACCGCCAGTCGCCGGGACGCCCGCGGACAAAGCGCGACGCCATGCTCGCGACCAGCGCGCCGGGCGTCTCGGCCATCGCCTCGCGCTCCTCGGCCAAGGCGGCGAAGAACGGCGCGAAGGCATCCTCCGCAAAGCCGAACGCCTCCCCGGCCGCCGCCAAGTCCGTGCGCAGTCGCGCCACCCGCGCGGGATCCCAGAAGGCCCGCCATGCCGCCAGCCGTTGCCCGCGGGTCGCGGCAGACGGCCAGATGGCGGACAGCGACAGGGGCTCGCCCTCGGGCAAGGCCTGCCGGGCCGCGCGGTAGAGGGCGTCGGCGGCGGAAGCGGCCTCCTCCTGGGTTCGCCCCGGGGTCACGGCGATCGCCAGGCCAGACTCGCCGCGGCCCCATCGGGCCAGGAAGTCGGCCTCGGCGGCGAGCACCTCGGACGGCGTGGCGTCAAGCGACGCCAGGTCGGGATCAAGCCGCGCCCCCATCGACAACAACGCCGCCGCCACCGGCAACAGGCAGGCGACCAGCGCCAGGATCCAGGTGCGCTCCCCCCAGCGGCGCAGCGAACAGCGCGGCCGCACCGACGCCCTCGGCACGGTCCGCATCACCGCCGGCAGCAGCCACAGCGAGGCGAGCAGCGAAAGCAGCAGCGTCGCCGTCGCCATCGCCCCCAGCTGACGATAGGCCGGAACCCCGGAGAACAGGAAGGCCACGAACACCCCCATGGTGGTGAGGGCCCCCAGGGTCACCGGCCGCGCCACCTCCCGCACCGCCACCCAGCGGTCCGGGCGGGAACGGATCGCGACATACACATGGAGGCCGTAGTCCACCGCAATGCCCGCCATCGCCCCGGCCATCCCCACCACCATCGTCGCCAGGCCCGACGTGGCCAGCGCGCAAAGGCCGATGGCCACGACGATCGCCACCCCGGGAATGAGGAACACCGCCCCTGCCCGCAGATCCCGGAACCACCCCAGGAACAGGGCCAGCAGCGCCAGGGTGGCCACCGTCGCGGCCACCAGGATGTCACGCCGCAGGGCACGGTCGTTGTGGACCGTATGCAGATGCCCGCACAGGATGTCCATGCGGATCCCCGGCGCCAGCTCCGGACGCAACGCCTCCAGCCCCGCCACCAGCTCCCGGCTGCCGGCGATGTCCGTCATCGGCACCGCCGTCTCCAGCAGCAGCACCCCCTCGCCCCCATCCGCATGGAGAAAATGCCCCTGGGCCATCACCGCCCGGAAGCCCATGGCCTGGCTCAGTTCGTAGGCACGCCGCAGGATCCGCATGCCGATCCCCAGCGGATCATGCGGGATCACCCGCCCCATGAACAGCTCCCCCCCCGGCTTGAGCAGCTCCAGGTAGCACTGGCGCAGACGCCGCCGCAGCGCCTCGGGCGAGGTCATCGCCTCCAGGTCCGCCAGATCCTCCGGGGCGAGCAGCTCGCCGGCGTAGTCCAGCCAGAAGAGCATCTCCGCCACCATCTGGCCTTCCGGCGGCGGCACAATCACCCGCAGGACCATCCGCCGATCGAGCCGGGACACCACCCGGTCCATGCTCTCCACCAGGCCGGTCGAGGAGGCGTTCGCCACCCCCTCCCCGTCCGTCGCCACAAAGCGCAGCACCACCTTGTCGGCAAAGTCCGCCTCGCGCAGCAGCCCGACGATGCGTCGGGCCTCGCTGCCGTCCGCCAGGAGCATCTCCAGCGAACTGACGAACCGGACTCGGCTCCAGCCCCACGCCGACAGCGCCAGCACGCCCGCCAGCAGCGGCCATGCCAGCCGACGCCAAGGAGGTCGCCATGTCCGTTCCATGCTCACGGCGGCGGCACGCGCCACGCATCTTCAGGAATCGGCGCGTCGAGGACGGTGTTGAGGAAGCGGAGCCGGTTGCTGTCCCCCCCCACCTCGACCATGGCGATCTCGGTCAGCCGACGGCGGTCCGCCGCAATCGTCACCGTCACCTCCGACAGCATCGCGGCCATCGCCGTTCCCGCCCGGGGCACAAAGGCGAAGGTCAGCGGATCCTCAGCGCGGACACTGATCTCGTAGCCCGTCGCCAAGGCGCTGTACTCCCCCGAGAACCACGCCCGCATCTGCTCAAACATCGCCTTGAACGCCGGATTCGCCCCCAGGTCGATGGTCTGCACCCGATCCGTGTCCTCATCCCACAGTTGCGCCCGGTCCCCCTGGATCACCATCGCATGGCGCACCGGCGTCGCCACCTGCCAGGACAACCGCTCCCCGCCGCGCTCCAAGGCGATCCGCCCGGTCAGCGTCACCGTCCGCGAAAACACCGCCAGACGCTTCTCCTGGACAAAGTCGGTCTGCACCGTGCGAACTTCGCGCAACTGCGTCTCCAGCTCCCGCAGCCGGGCCACCGCCGCCTCGTCGGCCCGCACCGGCACCCCGGCCAGCGCCAAGGCCATCCCGGCGGCGGCCACACCACCCCAAGGGAAGCCAGCGAAAAACCTGCCCAGAGCCAGCATCATGCGCCCCCGTGCGAAATTCGCAACACCATCGGCCCCAACAACGAAGGATCGACTGGACAACGCCAAGGTACGGCGGGACGCGGGAAAT
>CAZBDL010000216.1:0-6424 GCA_964490525.1 uncultured Victivallales bacterium
CTACTTCGTCGAGCGCATGGCCCGGTCCGGCGTCAACCTCATCCGCATCCGCGGCCCCCTTGGCCAGCCCGGCGACAAGGTTTTCGGCACCTGGGACAAGGCGGTCCTCGACCGCCTCCACTACCTGGTCGGCACCTGCCGCAAGCAGGGCGTCTATGTCGCCCTCTCCCCATATGCGCCGACCGATCACGAGGTCGACCGCAAGCAGGGATACGTCGGCTATGATGCGGCCGCCGACAAGGCCCCCTACGGACTGCTCTTCATCAATCCGGACTTCCGCCGCACGTACCAGGAATGGACGTCCTTCCTGTCCGTCCCCAATCCCTACACCAAGATGACCCTGGCCGAGGATCCGGCCCTCGCCTGGTATGAGATCCAGCATGGCGACAGCCTCTTCTCGGCGAGCTTCGATGGCGTGCCCAAGGAGCAGCGGCAGATCATCGAGGACGCCTACAACCAATGGCTCACGGTGCGCTATGGATCCGAGATGCACATTCTGCGCTCCTGGTCGATTCCCGGGCGCTACCATCCGGTCATTCCGGAGGATGGGCGCCAAGGGACGCGCTGTTTCCGTCTGCTGCCCCCGGCGATGTTCCAGCCGGCGACGATCGACGGCGCCGACCAGGGCCACTTGCGCCGCCGCAAGACCGACCAGGTCCGGTTCCTCGCCGAGATCCAGCAGGGCGTCTATGCCGAGCTGGTCGCCTTCCTCCGCGAGACCCGCGGGCTCAAGTGCCTGGTCGCCCCGGGTGCCGCCCCGCTCGCCTCGCCCGTCATCACCGAGGCGGTCGAACACTGGACCCACGCTCCCGGGGGGCTGATCGCCCGCACCGGCTCGCTGACGCCGCTGCTGATCGACGCCAAGCCCGGCGAGATGGGCGTCGGCCTGCGCTACCGCGACCGTTCCGCCCTGCACAACCCGCTGGCCTCGCCGCTCATGGGCGCCATCTACGCCGGGCGCGGCAACATCCTTACCGAGCTCTTCTGGCCGATGCCCAACGGCTACCGCAGCGAGGCCGCCGCCCTCGCCGCCGCCTATCTTTCCCTCCAGGGCGGCAATGGTTTGCTCTGGCACGAGGCCGAGGCTCCCGGGTGGGCGGGCCATCTCGGGCCGCGCACCATCCAGTCCCCGGCCATGTTCGGCGCCTTCCCCGGATATGCCCTGCTCTTCCGCCGCGGCGACCTCCAGGCCGGCAAGCCCGCCGTCGATCAGGGCCTGCGCATCGAGGATCAGTTCGACCTGCGCGGCGTCGGCACCGATTATGCCGAGGAGCTCTCCCAGCCTCGCCTCGCCGAAATGCTCGGCTTCCAGCGCAAGACCTATGGCAAGGACATGTTCGACCCGATGCTTTTCCTTGCCGGGCCGGTCCTGCGCTCCTTCGTCGACAAGGCCGGCTACCTGAACACGGTGGCCAATGCCGCACAGCTTCATGACCGCCGCGCCGGCGTCATCCGCAGCGTCACCGGCGAACTCGCCCTCGACTACCGGCAAGGCCTGCTCACCATCGACTCGCCGCGCGCCCAGGCCGCCGTCGGCTTCATCAAGGAGAGCGGCGGCACCCAGGCCTTGCGCGATGTCGTCATCGCCTGCGACAACGAATATGCCAACATCCTCGTCATCGGCCTCGACGACGCCCCCGTCGCCGAGTCCGCTCACCTCCTTGTCCAGTCCCTTACCCGCGAGATGAACCTTGGCTGGGAGGAGGAGCGCATCCCGCGCTCGCCCATCATTGTCCTCAAGGAGACGGGCGAGCCCCCGATCCTCCTCGAGGAGCTCCGCGCCAGCATCCTCCTGCGCGGCAAGCGCGCCGCCGAATGGCAGGCCTGGGCCCTCAACCCGAATGGCCGCCGCGTCGCCGACGTCGCGCTCGCCGACGAGGCGAACGGCCTGCGGGTGGTCTTGCCTGCCGACGCCCTCTACGTCGAGCTGAAGCGGCGCTAGCTGGACGCCAGGGGATCCGCCCATCGGCGCATCCGCGCGAGGGAACCTGCAATGTCCCGGGGGCGCCGGCCGCCGCCGCCTTGGCTCAGGCGCCGTAGATCCGCGGCATCGGACGCGGCGCCTTGGCCATCTCCCCATGCAGGAACTTCAGCAGCAGCTCCCCCTTCAGCGTCTGCGACTCGGGATGGTTCCAGAGGTTGACCAGCTCCCCGGGATCCTCCGCCAGGTCGTACAGCTCCCCGTACGGACGGTTGTAGTGGACCGTCAGCTTGTGCCGCCCGGTCACCAGGGTGCGCAGGTTCATCGTCGTCGGCTGATGCTGGTTCTCGACGATGACATGGTCGCGCAGCCCGCCTGTCCGCCCCAGCCAGACCGCGCTCTCGTCGATGCCGGTCATCGTCCGCGGCACGGGCAGACCCCCCATCCCCAGGAAGGTCGGGGCCAGGTCCACCGTCGATTGCAGCGCGTCGCACACCCGCCCGGCGGGAACCGCCCCCGGCAGGCGCACGATCAGTGGCACCCTCAGCAGATCCTCGTAGTGGTGGATGGCCTTCGCCACCAGGCCATGCTGCCCGAAAAAGTCGCCATGGTCGGTGGTGAAGCAGACCAGCGTGTCCTCCGCCAGCCCCAGTTCGTCGAGCTTGTCCAGTATCTTGCCAATGTACGTGTCCAGCATCGTCATCATGCCGTACATCGCCGCAATGTTCTTCGCCTTCTCGTCGCGGGATCGCAGATGGCTGCCCGCCCCGTGGATCGCATTGCCCTCGGGTTCCTGATAGGCGCTGAAGTCAGGATGCGCCATCTGCGACAGCGCAAAGTATGGAGGCTTGTCGTCGAACTCCCCCGGCACATGCTCGGGCACCGTCACCGTCGCCGGGTCGTACATGCTCGCATACGGTTCCGGCACCATGTAGTGGGGATGCGGGTCGAAGAAGCTGGCCCACAGCAGGAAGTTCTCCCCCTGGCGCTTGAATCCTTCCATCAGGGCGTTGGTCCGCTCGGCGATCCAGGCGTTGTAGTGCAACTCCTCGGGAATGCCCCAGGCCTCTCCGGGCGCGAGGCGGCCATGGCCGCTGTCCGCCAGCGGGTCGCCGGCCTCGCGCGCCCACGTCGGCGAGGCGTGGAAATGCCGCCGCCAGTCCGCCCCGACCTTCTCCTCCATCCATAGCGCATAGTGTTGGCCGGCATGGGACTCGTCGGTGTGGTTGCGCGCCAGCTCGACATGGTCGAAGCCATAGAACGGCCCATGGAAGCGACGCCAGAAGTCCAGGTCATGGAGCAGCGGATAGGCCTCCAGCGAGGGATAGTCCTCCGTGCCCCGCAAGGGCTGGAAATGCGCCTTTCCCACCAATGCCGTGCGGAAGCCCCCCGCGCGGAAGGCGTCGCCGACCGTCGGGACCGTCTCCATCAGCTTCGTCCCCAGGGAATACGCCCCATGCTGGCTGGGATACAGGCCGGTGATCCAGCTGGCCCGCGTCGGCGTGCAGGTCGGATTCACCGTGTATGCCCGGCTGAACACCGTCCCCATCCTCGCCAGGCGATCGAGGTTCGGCGTGCGCACCTCCGGATTCAGGCACCCCAGCGCCATCCAGTGCTGCTGGTCGCTGGTGATGAAGAGAATGTTCCGGCGTGGTGTCGGGCGGTCCATGGGCTATCCCTTCAGGATCATCCAGACCAGCAGGCCCAGCAGGCCGACGATCACCACCGCCAGCACCGCCAGCACCACCCGCTGACCTCCCTTTGCCGCCCGGATCGGCGTCGTCAGCGTCGCCGTCCCCGCGATCCGTGTCGCCGTCGTCCGCGGCACCGCCCCGGTGCTTGCCGGTGACGGCAACGACGCCTTTCGCGCCGGCAGCGTCCGCGGCGCCGGTGCGGCGCCTCCCGCTCCCGTGACCACCTTCAGCGCCTTGGCCGGCGGCATGCTTGGCGCAGGGGGGGGGCCGACGGCAATGGCGAGGATCCTGCACGGCCGGACGGGGTTGGGCCGGCAGCCGGCGGCGTGGACAGCACCTTGCCGCTTCCCGCCACGAACTTCAGGCCGCACGGACACAGCACCCGGCGCCCAAGATCCTCCTCGGCAACGTCAAATTCTGCATTGCATCCCGGACAGCGAATATCCATCGGGCATTCGGCTTCCCTGTTTCCCTCATGTCACACCCCGACAATATACCCTCCCGGCGGAATCCTCGCCAGCAGTGCCGGGTTGCGGTCGGGGCTCCGCGGGGATATACTGCCGCCATGAAGCTGGTCTCGTGGAACATCAACGGCATTCGGGCGGCGGCCAAGCGCGGCTTTGCCGAGTGGCTGGGCGCGTCGTCGCCGGACATCCTCTGCCTGCAGGAGACGAAGGCCCATCCCGACCAGCTTGGCCCGGAGATCACCGAGGTGCCGGGATACCGGAGCTGGTGGTGCGCCGGCGAGCGGCGCGGATATAGCGGCGTCGGCATCTATGCGCGGCATGCGCCGACATCCGTCGCCTGCGGATTCGGCCTTGATCCACGCTTCGACAATGAGGGCCGGATCCTGGTGCATGACTTGGACCGCTTCCTGCTCCTGAACATCTATTTTCCCAATGGACAGTCGGCGACCTCGCCTCGCCTGCAGTACAAGCTGGACTTCTACGAGGCCACCCTGGCGTTCTGCGAGGCCCACCGCCGCGAGGGGCGCGAGGTGGTCGTCTGCGGCGACTTCAACACCGCCCACGAGGCGATCGACCTGGCCCGTCCCAAGGAGAACGAACGCAGCACCGGCTTCCTGCGCATCGAGCGCGACTGGATGGACCGCTGGGAGGCCCATGGCTACATCGACACGTTCCGGCGCTTGCACCCGGACCGCATCGCCTACTCGTGGTGGGACACCAAGACCCGGGCCCGCGAGCGGAACATCGGCTGGCGCATCGACTACTTCTACGTCTCGCCCGGGCTCTGGCCTCGCGTCCGCGGCGCCGACATCCTCGCCGAGGTGCCCGGTTCCGACCATTGTCCGGTCACCCTCGACCTCGACTGAGCATCGCCAACAATGCGAAAGGAGCGGAGCATGAAGACCTTGATCCCCATCTCGTGGATTCACCTGCTGGCCATGGTCGCCGGGAGTGCCGCCTTGTTGCCGGCCCTCGCGGGATGCCACCGCAGCGTCAACGTGGCGGAGAACACGGACGTCGCCTACGAGCGGCATTTCGTGCGCAACCGTCGGGTCGAGACCGACAAGGGCTTGGCCAGCCGCCTGGAGGTCGTGCGCATCGACGACCAGGAGCTGGAGACCGGCCTGCTCAAGGTCCAGGTGACCGTCCGCAACACCCGCCGCGGCGACTTCAAGTATGCCTATCGGTTCACCTGGTTCGACGAGGCGGGCATGGAGGTCGCCACCTCCGCTTCGCCTTGGGTCGAGAAGGACATCTACGGCGGCGACCAGCAGTTCCTCAGCGCCGTCGCCCCCAATCCCCGCTGCCGTGATTTCCTGGTCCGCTTCCGTGAGCTGGATTGAGTCCCCCTGGCCCCCAACGCAGGAGCCCGCTCCCGTGGGCGACCTTCTGCCTCCCAAAGAACCAAGCCGAGCGTAGGAGCCCGCTCCCCCTTCGACAGGCTCAGGGCTGGCCGCGGGCGAACCTCTGTCTCCCGAACATCAACCTCATGCGGCATGCGCCGCGGCGTTGTGTTTGTTCGCCCGTCCGCCAGGCGGACGGACTCCTATAGTGCACTTGGCGGCGCTTAACATGGACCAAACGGACTCAAGATGAAGCAGGAGCCGCAAAGAGGCACAAAAAGCGCAAGATAAAAGCCAATACCTGCCCATCCCAACCCCCACCAAGCATTGACGATTGCCTGCTCCCCCTTCGCCTTGAACGTTGAATGTCGGGCGTTGAACGTCTTCTCCCCATCTCCCACCTCCACCCTGAGGATCTTCGCTCCATGAACTTCTCGCACCGCCCCGTCCGACACCCGTTCGCCATGCTCCTGGCCGTCCTCGCCTTGGGGACCTTCCTGGCGGGTGGATGTGCGAACTTCGCAACTCCCGCAGAGCCCGGCATCCACCAGGTCTCGACGCTCCAGGCGATCGTCGAGGGCGTCTACGACGGCGTCCGCCCGATCGGCGAACTGCGCCGTCATGGCGACCTGGGCATTGGCACCTTCCATGCGCTTGATGGCGAGCTGGTGATGGTCGACGGCCTCATCGCCCAGGTCAAGGGCGACGGCTCCGTGGCCTTCCCGGACGATGCGGTGACGACCCCGCTCGCTGACGTGGTCCGCTTTGTCCCGGACCGCGCCATCCCGGTGCCGGCGGGCATGCGCCTGGCGGAGTTCACGGCCTGGCTCGACGCCGAGCTGGGCAACCTCAACCTGCCGTATGCCGTGCGGGTGCGCGGCAGCTTCGACCAGGTCCGCACCCGCAGCGTCCCCGCCCAGCGCAAGCCCTACCCCCGGCTGGTCGAGGTCACCGCCACCCAGGCCGTCTTCGACCTCGCCCCGTCCCACGGCGACGTGG
>CAZBDL010000217.1:0-6399 GCA_964490525.1 uncultured Victivallales bacterium
ATGCTCTGCCAGATCCTCTTCCTGGGCCGCCGGATCGGCGAGGTGACCTGTCCGGCCCGCTATTTCCCCGAGGCCTCCTCGATCAATTTCCCGCGGAGCCTCCGCTACGGCATCGGTTGCCTGTGGACCGGCCTTTGCTTTCTCCTGTGCCGGCATGGCCTCTGGCGCTGTCGGCTGTTTGCGCCGGGGAAGGGGTGATTCATGACACTGCCCCGCATCCGTGACCATGCCTGGGACGCCCTCTGGCTGGTCGGCTTTCTCTTGCTCGTCGGCCTGGCCTGGCGGGTCAAGTTCCGCCAATATGCCGCCGAGCCCTGCTTTGACCGGGCCGACGATATCGGCCTCTTTGCCTCCGAGGGCGCGGTGCAGTACCGCTATGCCAGGATGGTTGCGGCGGGGGAGCGTATTCCGGACGTCGACCGGGCGATGCAGTGGCCGGAGGGACTGCGCCCCTGGCGCGAAATGACCATCCTGATGGAGCCTGCCATCGGGCTGGCCTACCGCCTGGCTGGCCGCCCCGGACCCTTCCACCTCTTCGCCATCCAGGCCATCTGCGCCTGGACGGGGCTAGCGCTGGCGGCAGTCGCGCTCGCCGGATTTGCCCTCGGCCTGCGCCGCGGACATGTCTTGGCGGCCGTCGCCATCTACGCCCTGGCCGGGGCTTCCTTTGACCGGATCCGCAGCTTCGAATATGAGTATTTCGCGCTGCCGCTGATCTTCATCTCCTGCGCCGCCTTTTGGCGGGCGTCCTCGGGGCAAGGCCATGCCCGTGTCCGCCAAGCCTGGGGAATCCTCTCCGCGCTGGCCATCATGCTGGCCCTGTGCTCCTGGCACATGACGTCTTTCCTGCTGTGGGCATGGCTGGGGGCGCTGGCCGGGGCCTTCGTCCTGGCCGGGGCGGAAGGATCCACCTCCGTCCGCGCGCTCCGCGCCGCCCATGTCGCATGGCTGAGCGGAATCCTCGCCGCCCCCTGCCTGTCGCCGGCCCTGCGCTATACCGGCTTCTGGTCATCGCCCCAAGTCGTCTTCGGGCTTCTCCTTTCCGGCGTGCTGTGGTTGCCGGGCGGGATGGGGATGCGGAAGCGGTTGACGTTCAGCACCATGGCGCTGGCCATCGCCATCGGTCTGGGGGCAGGGCTGGCCGGCGGGACCCGGGAGCTTGGCCATGCCTGGCCGTTGCTCCACGCCAAGTTGGCCACCCTCGGCATCAAGCCCGCTGATCCCGCCGACATTCCCTTCGCCGCCCGGGTCATGTGGTATCCCGGTTTCGACACCCTTTCTCCCGCGTATGCCATTTTCGGCTATGGGCTTGCCTTGCCCCTGGGCCTCGCCGGGGCCTGGTCCCTCGGTCGTCGACATCGGCGGATTTCGCCGGGGCCGCCCGGGGCGTCCAGCCACCTGGTCATCCTGCATTTCCTGCTCTTCGCGGTGGCCACCCTGGCCCTCGCGGTGTTCCTCTGCCGACTCGGCGTGGTCGCGATCTTCCCGCTTTCCCTGCTTGCCGGATTCGCCTGCCAGGCCCTCGGCGACCGGGGGTTTGCCGGCCGTGCCCTGGCTGTCGCCGCCGTCCTCGCGCACGTCGGAATCGGCCTGGCCTACGAGGACAACCCGCTGCGCCGTGCCGCCCTCCGCATCTTCCCCCGGCCGCAGCCCTTGGTCGCCTGCCACAGCAACCTCGACAAGCTTGACCTTCTGCGGTTCGTCCGCGAACAGGCCCCCCCCGTCGCCGTATTCCTCAGCAACATCGAGACCAGCCCCGACCTGGTGCTCTATGCCCGCCGCGCCGTCAATCTCCAGCCCAAGTTTGAATCCTCGGTCATGCGCGCGAAGTTCGCGGTGGCCTTGGACGCCCTCTTCGGGGACGACGAGGCGGTCCTCCATGACCTCTGCCGGCAATGGGGCACCACCCACTTGTTCCTGCCTGCGCAGCTCCTGGTCGATGCCTCGCCGGACAGCTATCGCTACCTCGCCGACCGGCTTGACATTTCTCCCGCTTGCCTCGTCTGGCGGTTTCATTTCCGCCCTGAGGGCTTGGAACACTTCCGGCCGGTGTTCCGCAACGCCTATGGCCAGGTCTTCCGCATGGTCGAGGACGTCGGAGGGGAATCCCGCCCTGCCCTTGATGGTCATCCCCTGTACGATGAGCGGGTCTTTGCCGAGGCGGGCGGGGCTGGCGGTACGGCCCTGGCCCAATCCGCCCCGCGCGTGCTTCGCCGCATCATCCTCGCGGATCGCCTCCTGGATCAGGCCGCGGCCGCCCTTGCCGCATCCCGTCCCGGCCTTGCGGCCGCACATGCTCGTGCGGCCTTTCAGGATGCCCTCCCCGACCTGCCCATGCACCTGCGCCTCGCCCGCATCCTCATGCAATGTGGCGACGCCGTGGCGGCGACACAGGCCGCCGAGGCCGCCTGTCGCCTTTCCCCTGCGTCCGCCTTGGCATGGGCGATGCTTGCCCAAGTCCATCTCGGCAACGGCCGTCATGGGATGGCGGCACAGACTGCGGAGCGGGCCCTTGCCCTCGACCCGCGCCAGGACGAAGCCATGGTTGTCCTCGGTCTCGTCGCCCTTCACGCCGGACATCGAGACGAGGCCATCGCCTGGCTTGGCCAGGCCCTCGCCGTCAATCCTGCCCATCCCGTTGCCCGCGATGTCCTCGGGGAGCTTTCCCCGGGGCACCGATCCCTGCTCCCAGAGTTCCTGCCCATGAAATGAGGAGTCTTTCATGATGTCAGCTCCGTCACGCCTGCTCTGGTACCGCCAACCGGCCCCCTTGTGGGACTGGAACTCCGCCTTGCCGCTGGGCGATGGCCGTCTCGGCGCCATGGTCTATGGTGGCGTCGAACGCGAACGACTCGACCTCAACCATGAGGCGATCTGGGCGCGCATGCCCGGGGAACCGCAGAACCCTAATGCCCTGAGCCACCTGTCCCGCGTGCGGCAACTGCTGCAGGAGGGCAAGCCGGCCGAGGCGGAATTCCTCGCCGAGGCGATGATGATGGGGGCCCCCTCGCGGCTGCAGCCCTATCAGCCCCTCGGATCGCTGTCCCTGATTTTCGCCCTTCCCCCCGGCCGGGTGCCCCAGGACTATCGCCGGTCGCTCGACCTGGCGACCGCCACCGCGACGACCGAGTTCACCCTCGACGGCGTGCGTCATCGCCGCGAGGTCTTGGTCAGCGCGCCGGCCGAGGTGATGATGGTTCGGCTGGACGCCGACGCTCCCGGATCCATCGGCCTCGTCGTCGAGATGAGCCGTCCGGCCGATGCCTCGATTCGCCTCCATCGGAGCCAGTTGTGCCTCGAAGGCCGGGCCGGCCAGCATGGCACCCGCTTCGCTGCCTTGCTGCAGGTGCTGCCGCAAGGTGGGACGATGACCGCCGGCAAGGATCGGCTGCTGGTCGCCGATGCCGATGCCGTCACCCTGCTGCTGGCCTGCGGCACCGATTTCGCCGGCGCCGATCCCCTGGCCGAGGCCGAACGGATCTTGGCCGCCGCCGGCACCGAACATGATGCCTTGCGAAATTCGCACCTCGCCGCCCATCGTGAACTCTTCGACCGGGTTGAGATCGACCTGGGCCATGACCCGGCCCTTGACGCATTGCCCACCGACGAACGCCTCCAGCGGGTCAAGGACGGCGGCGAGGATGTCGGCCTGCTGCGCACCTACTTCGACTTCGGCCGCTATCTCCTGATCGCCGCCTCGCGGCCTCATCACGACGGCAACTCCTTGCCCGCCAACCTTCAAGGTATCTGGGCCCACCAGCTTACCCCCCCCTGGAACAGCGACTTCCACACCAACATCAACGTCCAGATGAACTACTGGCCGGCCGAACTGTGCAACCTCTCCGAATGCCATCGCCCCTTGCTTTCCTGGATGCGGACCCTCGCCGCCGATGGCGAGAAGACCGCTCGCATCCATTACGGCTGCCGCGGTTGGGTCGCCCATCACATCTCCGATCCATGGGGCTTCAGCGTCCCCGGCGACGGCGCCGGCACCGGCCTTTGGCCCACCGGCGGCGCCTGGCTCTGCGACCACCTCTGGGAGCATTATCTCTTCACCCGCGACCTCGCCTTTCTGCGCGGCCAGGCCTGGCCGTTGCTGGCTGGCGCCTGCCGCTTCTTCCTCGACTACCTGGTCGAGGACGAGTCCGGACAGCTCCTCTGCGGTCCCAGCGTCTCGCCGGAAAACCGCTATCGTCTCCCGAACGGCGCCGAAGGCAAGCTCTGCATGGGGCCGACCATGGACAACCAGATCCTCCGCGAGCTCTTCACCCACACCCTCGAGGCGGCCGATGCCCTCGGCGTGACCGACCCGATGCTTGCCGAGATCCGCGTCGCCCTGCCCAAGTTGCCGCCCAACCGCATCGGTTCCGACGGACGTCTCCTCGAATGGGCCCAAGAATATGAGGAGCCGGAGCCGGGACATCGGCACGTCTCCCACCTCTGGGGCGTCTTTCCAGGGACGCAGATCGATCCCGACACCACCCCGGACCTGGCCGAGGCCTGCCAGCGGGCCATCTCCGGACGCCTCCGCCACGGCGGCGGTCACACCGGCTGGTCCGCCGCCTGGCTGGTTAACCTCCATGCCCGCCTGAAGGATGCCGAACAGGCCCATGACATGCTTCTCAAAATGCTGCGCCACAGTACGTTGTCAAATCTCTTCGACGACCATCCTCCCTTCCAGATCGACGGCAACTTCGGTGCCGCCGCCGGCCTCGCCGAGATGCTCCTCCAGAGCCGCCCCGGATTCATCCATCTTCTGCCGGCCCTGCCGGTCGGCTGGCCCGATGGCACCTTCCGCGGTCTGCGTGCCCGTGGCGGCGTCACGGTTGACGCCGAATGGCGGCAGGGGCGTCTTGTTGCCGTCACCTTCGTCGCCGACCGCGACCAGCAGGTTGTCCTGCGCGATGCTGACAATCCGCCTTCGGCCCCGATCTGCCTTGCCGCACGCGTCCCCGTCCGCCGCCAATTCCCCCCGCGCTGAACGGATCCAGGGCGCATTGGCCCTACTGTAAGCTCAGTAGCCCGTAAAGCCCCTCCCTGCACCGTCGGGAGTTGAACAAGCCTGCGCCTGAAAGGTCGAGATCGTGCGTTCGTGACGGCGCAGTTCCCATCGTTTCGCCGAGAAAACGGAACGTCCCGCTTGCCCACCCTCACCGCCCCTGCCCCCCGTTTACGCACAAAATCTGGTGCCATGATACAGATATGCTTGCCCACCAAATATATACAGTTAATCAAGTTGAATTGAAGTCGCCATCAACATATTCAACAGGGATCGTTTCAATTCGCATTGATTAAGTGGAAGTCTTTAAGCAAGAAAGAGAAGCTTATCATGGCACCAATATTTGACATCCTGCCGGGGATGGTCTCGTCGGGGAGAGCGAGGCGGGGGTGGGTGGATCGGCCATGCCGTCGCGGGAGGATTTGGCGTTTTTGGAATGGCGGGGTATGATGGGGCAGGACGAGGCTTTCAGCCGCCTGCCAACCGGAGATGTCCATGACCGAACTGCTGGACGAGGCGTTGCGCGGGGATGTCGCCGGCATCCGGCTGTTCGACACGCATGAGCATCTGCCCGCGGAATCCGCCCGCATCGCCGCGCGTCCGGGCGTGCTCGACCTGCTCCACTATGTCCGCTGCGACCTGGTCTCGGCAGGCTTGCCCGCGGCGCAGCTTGCCCGCATCGCCGATGCCCAGGCCCCGGCGCTGGAGCGTTGGCAGCTCTTCGCCCCGGCCTGGCGGTTCGTCCGGCACACCGCCTACGGGCGTGCCTTCCAGCGTGCCCTGCGCGATGTCCATGGCGTCGCCGAGTTGAACGATGCCACGTTCCCGGAGGCGGATGAGCGGGTGCGCGCCTGGCCTGCCCCCGGGTGCTATCGTCGCGTGCTGCGCGAGATGGCCGGCATCCGCGTCGCGATCAAGGACACCTCCGAGCCACTCGATGCCGACGGGGACGGCGATCTTTTCCTCCGGGCCTACCGCATTGACGGCCTGCTGCTCGCCCGCAACGCCGCCGAAGTGGACGCCTACTGCCGTCGCGAAGTCCGCACCTGGGACGAGGTCGGGGCAGCCCTCTGCGAGCTGGCCGGGGAGCTGCGTCGCCACCATGTCGTCAGCTTCAAGGTCGGCGTGGCCTACCGGCGCACCCTTGACTTCGGCCCGGATATGCCCGCCGACATCGACGGCCTCTACCGCCGGTTGCGCGAGCGCGGTTTGGGCGATGATCCTCCTGCCGCCCAGCGCTTCGGCAACGCCGTCTTCCATCTGCTTTGCATGACGGCCGCCGCTGTTGGCCAGCCTGTGCAGATCCACACCGGCCTGCATGCCGGCGGCAACAACCGCCTCGACCAGGCCCATCCCTTGCTGCTCAACCCCGTCTTCCTACGCCACCGGGAGACGAAGTT
>CAZBDL010000218.1:0-1420 GCA_964490525.1 uncultured Victivallales bacterium
CCATTCTTGACCACGACCGGGAAAAGCAGGGCGAGCGCCACGGCAACGATCGCCAATCCCACCAGCCCAACCAGCATCCCACGATTCATCGGTGTTCCCTCCTCTGTGCACTGGGGCATGAGTTCCGTGACGAGGCGATTATCGTACGCGTGATGGTCCAGTGATGTCGCCGTGCGCTTCGCCGAGGCCAGCTAGCCGATCGCCTGGCAAACGGTGATCGCGGCGACCGCCACGATGTCGTCGGCCGAACAGCCGCGCGAGAGGTCGTTCACCGGCTTGGCCAGCCCTTGGAGGATCGGCCCGTAGGCCCCGGCCCCTGCCAGCCGCTCGGTCAGCTTGTAGGCGATGTTGCCGGCATTGAGGTCGGGGAAGATCAGCACGTTGGCCTGGCCGGCCACCGGGCTCTGCGGACACTTCTTGGCGGCCACCGCCGGAACGATGGCGGCATCCGCCTGCAGCTCGCCGTCCAGCAGCGTCGCCGTGTCGCCGGCCGCCGCGAGCCGTTCCCGGGTGAGTCGGGTGGCTTCGCGCACCTTGTCGATCAAGGCGTGTCCAGCGCTGCCCGCCGTGGAGAACGACAGGAAGGCAATCTTGGCCGGACGGCCGAGCAGGGCGCGGTAGGTGGCCGCCGTCGCCAGGGCAATGTCGGCCAGTTGCTCCGCGTTGGGATCCGGATTGACCCCGCAGTCCGCATAGAGCAGGCAGGTCTCGCCATTCGGGGCGGGACGCGCCAGGTCCATGATGAAGCAGGAGCTGCCGGTCTGGATGCCGGGGGCGGTGCCGATGACCGTGAAGGAGGCCCGCAGCATGTCCGGCGTCGAGGCGATGCTCCCCGCCACCATGCCGTCGACATCGCCCAGGCGCGCCATCATCGCCCCGAAGAAAATCCGGTCGGCAAGAATGTCCCGCGCCCGCTCCGCGGTCAGGTTCTTCTTCCTGCGAATCTCGCACAGCTCGGCAACATAGGCCCCAAGGCGCGGCGCCGACAGATGGTCGAGCGTGGCGAAGCGCCGCTCGCCCAGGCCGGCCGCCGCGCAGGACGCCGCCAGCTCGGCCTCCGTGCCCAGCACGGTCACCCGGGCAATTCCCTGCGCGACAATGCGGTCAGCGGCAGTCGCCACCCGCGGATCCTGCCCCTCCGGCAAGACGATGTGCAGGTTGCGGCCCTTGGCGCGCGCGATGAAGGTCTCCAGGACGGACATGGCCTGTGGTCTCCGTGGGGTTGTGAAGGGGAATGAAAGGGGAAAATCTTCAAACTTCAATGTTCAATCTTCAATCAAGACCTGTTTCGAATTTCGAATTTAGGATTTGGGATTTTCACTGGCTTCGGCGAGCAACTCGTGGCCCTCCTCCTTCTGGTGGGTAAGGACGGAGAGGGTCTCGCGGGCGATCATCAGCTCCTCGTTGGTGGGCATGACGA
>CAZBDL010000218.1:1520-6370 GCA_964490525.1 uncultured Victivallales bacterium
AGGACGGAGAGGGTCTCGCGGGCGATCATCAGCTCCTCGTTGGTGGGCATGACGATGGCCTTCCAGGTACTGGCCGGCTTGGTGATGACGGCGGCGGTGCCGCAGGTGACGGCATTGACCGAGTCGTCCAGCCGCAGCCCCAGGCCATCGAGGCGGGTGACGATGCGCTCGCGAATGTAGGCGCTGCCCTCGCCGATGCCGCCGGTGAAGACCAGGGCGTCGGCCCCGCCCAGCAGGGCGTAGTAGGAGCCGACATACTTGACGATTCGGCGGACGAACATCTTGACGGCGCGCATGGCCTGCTGGTTGCCGCCCTGCTCGGCGGCGGCGATGATGTCGCGCATGTCGCTGCTGCCGATGCCGCTGATGCCGAGCAGGCCGCTCTTCTTGTTGAGGATCTGGTCGATATCCTTGGCCTCCAGGCCCAGCTCGCAGAGCCGCAGGACGATCGCCGGGTCGATGTCGCCGCAGCGCGTGCCCATGACCAGGCCCTCGAGCGGGGTCATGCCCATCGACGTGTCGATCACCGCGCCCTTGTTGATCGCGGTCATGCTGCAACCATTGCCCAGGTGGCAGGTGATCAGGCGCAGCTGCTTGAAGGGAATGCCGAGGTATTTGGCGGTCGCGCGGGCGACATAGCTGTGCGAGGTGCCATGGAAGCCATAGCGGCGCACGCCGTACTTCGTGTACAGCTCGTAGGGCACGGCATAGAGGTACGCCTCCGGCGGCATGGTCTGGTGGAAGGCGGTGTCGAAGACCGCCACGTTGGGCATGTCCGGGAACAGCTCCTCACAGGCGTCGATGCCGGCCATGTTCGGGGGATTGTGCAGCGGCGCCAAGGAGAAGCAGTCGCGGATGATGTCCTTGACGTGGGTGTCGATCAGGGCCGGGGCCGTCGCCTGCTCGCCTCCATGCACGACGCGGTGCCCGATCGCATCGACCTCGCGCAGCGATCCGATCACGCCGAGGTCGCGGTCGGTCAGCTTCTCGCAGACCACCCGCACGGCATCGACGTAGGAGCCGATCTTCGGGCTGCTTTCGGTGCCCACGCCGTCCGCCCGCTTGTACACCAGCTTCGGTCCGGCCAGGCCGATCCGCTCCACCATCCCCTTGGCCAGCATGGCTTCGTTGGTCATGTCGAAGAACGTGAACTTCAGCGACGAGCTGCCGGCATTGATGACCAGGATCTTCATGGGGGCGTTTCCTTGGCGCGAAGGGATGTGCGGGGCGTGGGCACGGACGGAATATCAATAATGCCCATGTCCGGCCTTTGCCAGTCGGGACGGGAAGAAATTTTGCCGCCCAACGCCCAGCGCCCAGCGATCACGGCGCGCGGATGGCGCGGCACGGGATTGCTCCGTCGGGACGGGAAGCGGGGCACGGCACGAGCCGTGGCCGGGGGGGGGGCCGCCTCGCGCACTCAGTCGCCGCCGATGCGGGCGAGGTGCCGGCGGACCTGCTCGCGGCGATTGGCGAGGGCGACGTTCCCCTCGGTCAGCCGGAGGTAGTCCTGGTAGAATTTGACCGCATGGGCCGGACGGCCGAGATGGGCATCGCAGAGGACCGCCAGGTTGTAGGCGATCGTCGGACTTTCCGGGGCCTTGCGGGAGGCGATGGCCAAGGATTGTGCCGCCCGGGCCGTGTCGCCCATGGCCAGGTAGAGGACGCCGATCTCGTTGAAGACCTCGCCGCCGCTGGCAAAGTGGGGATCCCGCGCCAAGGCGGCATAGCGGCGGATCGCGTCGCGGTGGTTGCCCATCGCGGCATAGCTGCGGGCCAGGAGCATCAGCGTCTCGGGGTGGCCGGGCTGCAAGGCCAGGGCCTTCTCCAGGGGGGCCGGACAATCCTGCAGGTGGTCGTGCTCGAAAAGGATGCGCCCGCGGTTGTACTGGGCCGCGAAATGCCCGGGGTCAAGCTCGACCGCCTTGCTGAGCTGGGCCAGTGCCTGATCTACCTGGCCATGCTGCTCCAGCATTTGGGCCAGGGCCACCAGGGCGTTCACGTCCTCGGGATTCTGCTGCACGGCCTGGTAGCTATAGGCCCGCGCCGCCTTCCATTCGCCCCGGTCCGCCGCCGCCAAGGCCATGCGGACCAGCTCCGGGTTGCTCCACGAAGCCTGCTTCCGGCACCCCGTCGGGAGCATCGCCAAGGCGACGCCCAAGATCAGCAGGCCGACCGTCATCCGCATCCCCATGTCCATCCTTCCTCCGCCAAACAGGCCGCCGGGCGGGCGGTCTTGCCACGGACTGTCCAGGCAAGGCTTACCATGCCGCCGCCGCCGTATTTTTCAACCGGCTCAGCGGACCGGGATCAGCTCAGGCTCGACTAGGACCTCCGCCCCGGCGTCATCCGCCCCATGCCAGCGGGGGGGAACCGGGCGGATGGCGGTGCCGCCCCACGGCATACCCCGCCAACCGCCACCCCGCAAGCGTCCTTCAAGCGCCTCCAGGACGCCCCTGGCCCAACTCGGCCGGTGCAGGAAAGGGGCCAGCCAGGAATCATGGTCGCGGACAAACACCTTGACCCGAGTCTTGCCGTCCCTGCGCGCCACGGCACGGAGCTCGCACAGGATCTTCACGTCCGGATATTCCCACTCGTAATAGGTGATGCTCAAGGTGCGCCCGGGGTGCTCCTTGACGGCGCTCTTAACGGTGGAGCGCGCGGTCCATTCGTTGCGGGCGAAACGCTCGCGCAAGGCCGGAGCGACCTCGGCATAGCCGGCATCGACGATCCGGCTGGTCGAGCATCCGGCCACGGCCAACACCAGCGGCAACGCAGCCATCAGGACCGCGCGAACTGGCAAGGCAACATTCATCGCCAGCGATTCCGATTAGACGTCGAATTCAAATCTTCGTGCCCTTGCATGCGCTTCATGGTGAAGATGGATCGAGTTGACCCCTGATCCTGGAATAAGAAATGAGTCGTCGCGGAAAAGTCAAGGGATCAACGCCCGCATTCTTGGGATGCGGCCAGCCCGGCCGCAAAAAGCAGGAGCTTGGCGTCGAGCAGGTCACCATGGGCGGCGGCGTCAAGCAGGAAGTCCCTAAGCCCGCGCAGCGGTACCAGCAACGCCACAACGTCCTCGCCCGCTTCCGGACAAGGCTGAGGCAGGCGGTTGGCGACCACCGTCTCGTCCACCGCCAGCACCGCCAGATGGACGGCCTCGCGGCTCAGGCCGGGCGAGCTGAAGGATGCCGGCAACAGCTCCCGCACCTCGCCGCAATACCCCGTCTCCTCGCGAAGTTCGCGCACGGCGGCGGCGGCAGGATCCTCGCCCGCATCGATCAAACCGGCCGGAAACTCCAGGACGAAGCCGGCGGCAGGAGGGCGGAACTGGCGCACCACCAACAGCCGTTCCGAGGGGTGCAGCACCGCCGCCATCGCCACGGCCCCGTGGCCGCGCACCCGACGAACGCTCTCCCAGCTGCGATGGCGCCCTTGGGCATCCCGCCAATGCAGCCGCTCAAGGCGCAGCCAATCGCCGCCCCCCACCAGGTCGGCCCCGAGCACCTCCGGCCATCCGGATACGGACACGGTGCCTCCGGCGACGTCCGGCATGGCCTTCTTCATCGTCATCCTTGCCCTCGCCATCGTCAGCCCACCTCGGCAATCATTCCGACGCAAGCTATACGGACCGGCCCGGAAATGCAATGTCGTTTTTTTCCGCGGGCCACTTGCATTGCGGCAACAGCGGGATACGTTACGCCTACAACCTCCGCCATCCCCGGCATCCCTGCCGTGGGACAATTGCCGTTGCCAGGTTGGTCCATCATACCGGTTCTTCCCCCCACTTTCCCTGCGACGCCATGCGCCGATGACAGTCCCTTGTCCGGCCAACCGCGTCACCGGGCAACGCATGGACAGGGAGCTTCCCCTTTGGCATACATCGGATTGACGGGCAATCCCGGCTCCGGCAAGTCGTCGGCGCTGGCAGATTTCGCTGAACTCGGCTGGCTGGCGCTCGATGCCGACCGGCTGTGCGCAGAAATCTACGAGGAGAATGATGAGGGCATCTGCGGACGTCTACGGGAACACTGGGGGGCCGCGGCCTTGGGTCCGGACGGCATGCCGGACCGGCGGCGCATTGCCGACATCGTCTTTGCCCATCCCGGGGAGCGGCGTTGGCTTGAAGCGCAGGTCCATCCCTTGGTCCGCCAACGGGCGAGGGACAAGGCCGCCGAGGTTTTGGTCCCGGTCGTCGTTGCCGTGCCCCTGTTGTTCGAGGCCGGCTGGCAGGATGACTTCACCGCCGTGGCCACCGTCTGGGCCCGGCAAGACATCCGTTGGCGACGGTTGCGCCGACGGGGTTGGAACGACGAGGAGATTCGACGCCGAGACGCGGCCCAATGGCCTGCGGAGCGAAAACTGGCCGATGCCGACCTTGGCCTGATCAACAACGGACGCCGGGACGGCCTGCGGCGGCAATGCCGTCTGCTGGCCCGGCAGCTGACCGGCAGGACATCCGCCTGAGGCCGCCTCCCCCCGCATCCGGAACTTCCATTTGCCCCTGCCCGAACCACCACCCGCCATCACCCCGCCCGGACGAGGCAATCCCCCCGCCAGCATCGGCCAACCTGCAACCCATTCCCCCCATCACCTCATATCATATCCATTTAGGAGAACGCATGAAGAAGACCGACGACAACACCGCCTCGACGCCGGCCCCTGTGGCCCCGTTCCCGATGACCGAACAGCCCCCCTTGGAATTGTTTCCCCCGGCCACCCCGCCGGCCAACGATCCACCGCGGCCTCCTGCCGCCGTCGACCATGAGGCCATGGCCGCCAGCCAATCTGATTCCGCGCGTGACGACCAACGTCCACGCCAGAACCAGAACCAGAACCAGAACCAG
>CAZBDL010000219.1:0-6354 GCA_964490525.1 uncultured Victivallales bacterium
GCCGACGCCCCCCGTCCCAAGATCCTGCAGCAGGCCAAGATAAACCAGCCATTCGCTGACGAAGCCGTTGAGCGGCGGCAGACCGCAGATCGCCACCGCCCCGAGCAGGAACAGCCCCGCCGTCCATGGCATCGCCTTGGCCAGCCCGCCCAGACGGTCGATCGCCCGGGTGTGCGCCTGGTGGACCACCGAGCCGGCACACAGGAACAGCAACCCCTTGAACAGGGCATGGTTCCAGACGTGCAGCAGGCAGCCGCCCAGGCCCAGCGCGACCCAGACCGGACGTCCCGCCGAGCGGCCCAACATCGCCAGTCCCAACCCTATCAGGATGATCCCGATGTTCTCGACGCTGTGATACGCCAGCAGCCGCTTCAGGTCGTGTTGGGCGAGGGCAAAGACCACCCCGAGCAGACCGCTGACCGCCCCCAGGATCAGGATCAGCGCGCCCCACGTGGCGGGCGGCGCCGGCAGCAGCGAGAGGAAGCGCACCAGCCCGTAGATGCCCATCTTCAGCACGATCCCCGAGAGCATCGCCGAGACATGGCTGGGCGCCGCCGCATGCGCCCCCGGCAACCAGAAGTGCAACGGCATGATCCCCGCCTTCAACCCGAACCCCAACAGCGCCAGCAAAAAGAGCACATGCCCCGTCCCCAGGCCCAGGCCCTCGGCGGCCACCGGATCCAGCGCGTACGATCCGGTCGCCTGGCGCCACAGCGCGAACAGCGCGAACAGGGCCAGCGTCCCCACATGGGTCGCGACCAGGTAGTGCCAGCCCGCCTGACGACTCTCCTCCCGCCGGTCCTCGGCCGTCACCAGGAAGAATGCCGACAGGGCCATGACTTCCCAGCCCAGCAGGAAGCCAAGGCCATGCCGGGACACGACCAGCAGCGCCATCCCCGCCACCAACAGCCCCCAGAACAGGCTCACCTGCCGCCCGTCGCCGGGATGCCGCCCCTGCGCCCAGTATCCCAGCCCGTAGACCGAGCCCAGCCCGCCCATCAGGAAGACCGGCACCAGGAAGAACGCGCTCAAGGCGTCGACCCCGACCACGGCGTTCCCCATCGCTGGCCACGGAAAGAACCGGTCCGGGCAGGAGATCCCGAACCAGGTCGCCGACGCCCCCGCCAACCCCATCAGGCAAGCCACGGCCATGAGTCCCGTGGCCAGCCGTTGGCCCCAGGCCGACGAACGCGACAGCAGCAGTCCGGGCAGGCCGCTGACACCAGCCAGCGCCAGCGCCGCCATGATCAGGTCGAGAGGCACGGGAAAAACCCTTCACGGATCATTTGCGTTCCTGCCTGTGCAAACCACCTTCAGCGCGCACCCCTCAACGGCTACAGCCTCGGCGTCGGAGATGGCGCGTTCTTGTCATCCCGCCTCACCGGCCGACGCCGGACCCGATGCCCTCAAGAGCACCGTCTCCGCCGCCGCCAGCGCCGCCATTAGCTCCTCGCGCGAAGCATCCCGCCGCAACGCCGCCTTGAACTCCGCATGGCGCAGCACAAAGCTCAGCCGCGACAGCAGATGCAGATGCGCCCGCACCGTCGGACTGATCAGGGTGAACAGGATGCGCACCGGCTGCCCGTCGATCGCCCCAAAGTCAATCGGCTGCTCCAGGAAGCACAGCGTCACCGTCGGCTTCGAGACATGCAGCACCACCGGATTGCGCACATGCGGAATCGCAATCCCCTCCCCGATCCCGGTCGACCCCAGCCGTTCGCGTGCCAGCAGCACATCATAGAGGAAGCTCCGGTCCACCTCCTCCGGCA
Source organism: uncultured Victivallales bacterium (assembly GCA_964490525.1). Classification (GTDB taxonomy): domain Bacteria; phylum Verrucomicrobiota; class Lentisphaeria; order Victivallales; family CAZBDL01; genus CAZBDL01. Next base: position 1,770 of record CAZBDL010000219.1, read on the forward strand.
GGTTGAGGATGTCGACGATCGAACGCAGCACCGATGCCGCATCCGTACCGCCAATCCGATACGCGATCCCGCCCGCCTTCAACGCCTCCGACAGGCTCGGCAGGACGATCCTGCTCGGCTCCTCCTCCTGGAAAATCTCCGGCGAGACCTGGATGCGCCGCGACGTCGCCCATTCCAGCAGCTCCGCCCGATTGAACCGGTACTGGTCGCTGATCCGATAGGCCGGTATCGACTCCTGCTTGATCCACCGATAAACGGTCTTTTCCGAAACCGACAAGAGCCGGGAGACATCCTTGACCGACAGCTGCATTTTAACCCCTTTTGAAAACATGTTGCCCGCAGACAAGACATCCTTGGACATCGCTGCCCGTTAGCATATCAAACCGCTCTTGGAATGTCAAGGGGATCACGCGCAAAATCACATGGGCACGGAAACCGCGGCAGGCCTCTGGTCCATTCCCGCAACTTGCCCTCAATGGCTGAGGACGTCCCGGATCCGCGTTGAAAGCTCGCTCATGACAAACGGCTTGTGCAGGAACGAGACCCCCTCCTCCAGCATTCCCTGGCGGGCAATGAAATCCGCCGTATGGCCCGACATGAACAGGACCTTGAGTCCGGGATGGCGCGAGCGCAACCGCGTGGCCAAATCGTGGCCATTCAAGCCAGCCATGACGATATCGGTAAGGAGCAGGTCGATGGTTCCGGCATGCTGTTCGGCAAGGCGGAAGGCCTCTTCGGGACTGCCTGTCGCCAGCACGGCATAACCTAGACCGGCCAGCATCCGCTGGGTCAACCGCAGGACCGCCGGCTCGTCCTCCACGAGCAGGACGGTCCCCTCGCCGCGCATCGCGGCCGCCGGCGCGTCATCCGGCTTCGCAAATTGCGTCCCTTCCGCCTGCCTGTCCCGCGGAAGATAGATCTCGAAGACCGTTCCCTGGCCCGGTTCGCTGGCGACATGGACGAACCCTTGGTTCTGCTTGACCGCCCCGTAGACCATCGCCAACCCAAGGCCAGTGCCCTCGCCCACGGCCTTGGTCGTGAAGAAAGGCTCGAACAGATGCGCCAAGGTGGCCTTGTCCATGCCGCAGCCATCGTCGGCGACGGAGAGCAGGACGTATTCACCCGGCGCAAACTCCACCGTGTCGGCACAGTCCGTCTCGCCCACAACACGGTTTTCCGCCCGGAGGATGATCGTCCCCTTCCCCCCCATCGCATCCCGGGCATTGAGACACAGGTTGGTCAGCATCTGGTCGACCTGGGAGGGATCGATCCTGACCGGCCACAGACCTGGCTGCGGTTGCCAGTCCAGGCGAATGCCCTCGCCGATGAGCCGGTGCAGCATCGTCAGGATCGCGCCAACCGTATCGTTTAGGTCGACGACCCGGGGAGAGACGACCTGTTTGCGGGCGAAGGCAAGAAGCTGCCGGGTGAGAGCCGCAGAACGCTGGGCCGCCGCGCGAATCTCGCACAGATGGATGTGGAGCGGGGAATCCGGGGCGGCCTCCAGGAGCGCCAATTCCACCGACCCGATGATCACCCCGAGCATATTGTTGAAGTCATGCGCCACCCCGCCCGCCAGCCGCCCCACCGATTCCATCTTGCGGGCATGCTCCAGCTGCTCCTGGAGCTTGTGCCGCTCGCTGATGTCGTAGGCCGTGCCGCGGATGCCGACGCTCCGCCCCTGATCGTCCATCACCACCTTCGCATTGAACACGAAGCAGGCCTCCCGGCCATCGCGGCGACGATACTTGATCTCGATCCCGCGGACGGCCCCGCCGTCCCAGAGGCAGCGCTTGTAGGCCGCCATGTTTCCCTGAACCACCTCCGGATCCTGGAAGTCGGTGAAGCGTCGGCCCAGCATCTCCGCCACCGGATAGCCCAAGGCCTCTTCCCAGGCGGCATTGACGTAAGTGAAGCGGCCCTCGACATCGCATTGCCAGATCAGATCCTGGGAGGTCTCCACCAGGTCGTGGTAGAGGGTCTGCGACGCCCGCAGCGCATCCGAGGTGCGCTGCAGCTCGTCGACCCGTTGCCGCAACCCCATGAATAGCTCGCGCAACTGCCGGGTCATGCTGTTGAAGGCCTCGGCCAAGGCCCCGATCTCGTCATGCCGTTCGACCTTCGCCATGAGGTTGAGATTGCCGCCCGCGATCTGCCCGGCGACCTCGGCCAGACTCGCCAAGGGCCGGGCAATGCTCCGGGCAATGAGGATGGACACGACCAACGCCGCCAGCACCGCCGCCAGCGCAATGCTCAGGTCGACGGCCACGAGGCGGTACATCGAAGAGAGCACTTCGGCGCGGTCCTGCTCGGCGGCCAGCGCCACCTGCACCTCCGGCAGCCAGCGCCATGCCCCGAAGACCGGGACATGACGGTAGTCGGCATAGAGCCCCGAACCGCTCGCCCGCTCCCGCAATGCCGCATTGATCCCGGCGGAATACACCGCCGTGCCGCCCACGGCATACCCCGGGAAGCGGGACTCCGTCAGGAGCACATGGTTCATCCCCACCAGGTAGGTCTCGCCGGTCTCGCCCAAGCCCGTCCGCTCGACCATGATCCGGTTCAGCGTGGCCGGACTGGCGCTCCCCGCCAGGACACCGATGACCTCGCCCGCCTCGTCCTTCACCGGCAGCACAGCGATCAGCGCATTGAGCCCTTCGGAAGTGGAGGAGAAAGATAGGGTCTGCACGTGGACGCCTGGGGCCTTCAGCCCCTCCCGGAAATATTTCTGGAGGCCGCGGAACTGGCCTTCCATCGCGGGATTGGAGGCCAGGACGACCCAGCCGCGGCGATCCATGAGGAACAGTTCGGCAAACCGTTCCCGCAGCACGATCGATTCCCGGAACGCCTCGCCCAGGCGCCGGTATGCGTCCTCGGACTCCTCCGGGGAAGGGGCCACCCGCAGCAGCGACCTGATCCATGCCGGATGTGAGGAGCGCAACGCCTCGGCCCGCAGGCCACGCTGCAGCCCCCGCACCCAGGCGTCGATCTCGGCCTCCTTCAGGGTGGCCACCGACGCAAGCTGGTTGATGGCCTGCCGATACCCGTTCCGGAAGCCCTCGGCAATCGCGCCCACCGTGATCGCCAGCGCCGTCAGCACCACCACCGCCACAAAGGCCAAGACCAAGCGCAGGCGGATGGAGCTGTCCCGCAACCGTTCGCGCATCGTCGGCCGTGGCGATTTCATGGCGCGCTTCCCGCTCCGGCCTCCCGGGGCGACGGCCATGCCGACCGCATCGGATGATCGACATTCTCCAGGGTCACCAGGTTCTGCGGACTGAACACGACCCGCGGTACGGCCTGACCCGCCAACAGGCGCACGGCCACCTCGACGGCGATCTGCCCGGTGGCAAAGGGAAACGAATCGATCGTCCCGGTCAGCTCGCCGGCCCGGATCGAGTCATGGGCCGGGCCGATCCCATCCGTGCCGAACACCATGACCTCCCCCAGCCGTCCCGCCTTCTGCACCGCCTCGACCACCCCCAGGGCCATGATGTCGTTGTTGCAGTAGAAGCCCACCAGGTCCGGATGCTCCGCCAGGATTGCCGAAGCCACCCCCAAGGCCTCCTGCAGGTCCCAGTTCCCGGGACGGCTGGCCACCACCGTGAAACCCGTGCCCGCCAGAGTGTCCTTGAACCCCCGGGTCCGCTGCTTGGCGGCATACACCCCGGCCTGCCCTTCAATCACCGCCACCTTGCCCCCCGCCGGCCGCCGCCGCAGGAAATGCTCCGCGACCCGCACCCCGTTCTCATACTGGTTCGGGCCGACAAAGTGTTCCGCCTGCACCAAGACCGCATCGTCGACATTGACCACCAGCATCCCCGCCTTCATGGCCTTGGTCACCGCCGGCACCAGGTTGTCGTCCGTCTGCGGCGAGACGATCAGCCCGTCGTAGCCCTTCGCCACCATCGCCTCCGCAATCGCCAGCTGCCCGGCCCGGTCGTCCTCGCTCAACGCTCCCTGCACATCGAGCAGAATCCCCAGTGCGGCCGCCCGGTCCTGCATCCCCTCCGCCAGCAGTTGCCAGTACTGGTTGCCCATGAACTTGACCACCACCCCCAGGCGATAGCGCTTCCTGGGCACCGGAAGAGGACCAAGCCTTTCGCCCAGTTCGCCCGCGTTCATGGCCCCAGGCTCATTGTCCGGATCAAGCAGTCTCGCCAGGGCAGGATCACCGGCCTTCGGGGCCTCGCCGCACGCGGCCAGAAAGGCCAAGGCCGCTACCATGGCCCACCACCGCCAATGACCACAAGGACAGAGGCGAACCACCCTCGCCTCGCCTGCCGATGCCCGGTAAGCCGCCCCTGATGGCAAACCAACCATTGCCTTTTCCACAGCCCGCATCCCCCTGCTGTCGACCTCCACAGGCATCATCTAGAGGACCATCCAACATTGCACATGACAATAGTGCCGGTAAGCAACATGTTCAAGTTCATTTTCAAGCCCATGGCGCAACGGCCTCGTCCCGGCGATGGACCGGAACGCAAGCCCGACATGCATGCGGCGTCACCCCCAGGCCAACCAGCCCGTCCCGTCCCTTGCCTTCCCCCGTCTGCAACCTATCTTAGGACATCTGAAGAAATGA
>CAZBDL010000220.1:0-6336 GCA_964490525.1 uncultured Victivallales bacterium
GGCGAGCCGCCTCTGTCGGCCGTGGATGCCGAAGCGCCGATCCATTTCGGCGAGCCCCTGCCGTCCTTGCGCGACATCAAGCGCCTGCTGGTCATGGAGGCCTTGCGCCGCACCAACGGCAACAAGGCCCGGGCCGCCGCCCTCATCGGCACCACCCGCCAGGCCCTGAACCACTGGTAGGCCTCGCGATCGTGCCATCCCCCTGGGCGATCCTCGCCGTCCTCCCGGCGGGGCCGTCACGAAAAACGTGACGACCAATATGTCTACTGGAAAAGTAAGAAAAAAACCATGACATTGTAAAAATATCTTTACATTCTGCCCATGGCCGAATTTATCGGTTTTGCGAAAAGGTCGCCACCAGGAATTTCCTTTCCCCTGTTATACGCTCATTGCTGGATGTTGCGCGTGTTTTTCTGGAATGTGTGGCATGGATTTTGCTAATCGCACGGGCGCATATCAATGTCGGAACCAACACCGAAGGGGCTTGGTCATGGGGTTCTTCAAGCGTTTTTTCTGTGGTTCGTCTCTTTTCCTGCCGCTTGGCATGGCGGTCTGGCTGATGACTCAGTTTGCGGTCGTTGACGTCTCGGCGGCGGTGGACATCGACGGTGCCGACGGCTGGGTGGCGATCATGTTCGGGGTGAACAAGGATCCTCAGGGCGACTCCCAGGCGGGGGCGGCAGACACGGACATTGTCGGCGATGGCGCCCATGGTTCGCTGTACACGGCCTTCGACGACAACGGCACGGCGGCGGAAAACGACGACTACCTGTATTTCCGGCTGCGCATTGACAACCCCACCAGTCCGACCAATTTCTCCGGGGTGGCGGTGGTCGGCATGGATGCCAACCTGGATGGTCGGATCGACCTGTTCATGTGTGTCGATGGCCGGAGCAACGGCCAGGCCGTCAAGTTGCTTGACCCAGGCACGGGGAGCAACATCTCGCCGAATACGACCACCACCTCGGCCCTGCCCGTCGGCTGGCTGCCCAACAACGGTGTCTATCCATTCCAGGACGGAGTGAACTATGCGGCGGTGGCCGTCTCCGCTGCCACGGATCCCCACTGGGACGGAGACGACGACATCGGCAACGACGGCAAGGTCGACTGCTTCGTGAGCTGGTCGATCCCCATCGCCGACCTGGCCATCGTCCTGGCCAAGCCCTCCCCCGCGGACCGTTACGGCAACTACGGTCCGCGCGGACCGGACGGCATCGCCGGGTTCAGCGGCGACACCTTGGTGCGCTATGTTGCCTTCACCCAGACCCAGCCCGGCCCGATCAACGGCGACCTCAACGGCGTCGGCCGCAGTTATGACAAGGACTCGACCTTCGTCGATCTGGGCACCATCACCGACCCGATGCCCCCCAATGGCCCGATCAGTTCCTCCGACTTCGCCCGCATCGCCAAGCCGATCAGCGGCGACGGCTATGTCAATGCCGGCGAGGACGATGCGCTGTCCGTCTCCGGCGCCGCCACCGCCAACGGCTGGGTCCGGCTGACCGTCACCGACGGTACCGACACGGTTACCGTCTGGACCCAGGCGAACGTCTCGGGCGCCTGGACCGCCGCCGGCATCGACGTCAGCGGCCTCGACGAGGGGACGCTGACCTTCACCAGCCGCCTGGTCACCGGCGACGGCAGCGGCATCATTGCCACTGGCTCCAGCGGCGACACTGCCACCGCCATTCACGACACGGTCCCGCCGACGGTCGGCATCGCCGCCGTCGCCACCGGCAAGCCGATCATCTCCGGAACCAGCACCGACGTCCTGGCCGGCTCCCTGATCACCATCGAGATCGACCTCGACGGACTCGGCGGGACCGACCTGACCTACACCGCCGTGGTTGCCGCTGATGGCACTTGGTCGGTCGATACGGCCGTCGTCTCTGCGAGTTCCGGCACCCTGCCCGCCGCCGGCTTGTCCGCGACCGCCAAGGTCGGCGCCACGGGCAGCGATGCCGCTGGCAACACCGCCACCGCCCTTGCCGTCCTCCGTCCGAAAGTCAATGCCCTGACCACCAACGACACCACCCCGGCCATCACCGGCACCTGGGGCGGGACCAATGGCGGCACCGACAGCCTTACGATCCGGGTCGACGGCGTCGACTACACTCCTGGCGCCGATCTGGTCGTCACCGGCATCAGCTGGACCCTGACCATCCCCTCGGCCAACGCCCTGACCCTCACCGGCTCCCCCTACGAGGTGCTCGCCACCGTCGCCCGCTCCGGCGGCGGCAGCGCCACCGACACCACCATCAACGAGCTGTCCATCGTCAGCGGCCCCATGGTCGACATCACCACCTACGGCGGCGGCGCCAATGGCACCGCCTACACCTCGACCCCGATCATCGGCGGCTTAGCCACTGCCGACAACTGGGTCACCCTGCGAATCGACCCGAACAACGACGGCGACCTCTCCGATCAGATCCTCTACGGCATGACCGCCACCGGCGGGGCGTGGTCCTTCAGCACCGCCAGCGCCACCCCCATCGCCGGCGCCTTCCCCGCCGGGGGCCTCTCCGGCACCGTCGGTCTCCTCGCCACCGCCACCGACGGCAACGGCCGCACCGCCACCGACACCCAGGCCCTCACCATCACCCCGCCCACCCTCGCCATCACCAAGATCACCGGCGCCCACAACGACGCCAGCGGCACCTACACCAACGACGGCTACCTCAACGCCTCCGAAAGCGTCTCCACCACCGTCAGCGGCACCAGCAACGCCAATGGCGAGACCGTCACCGTCACCCTCGCCGACGGCCGCAGCGCCACCGGCAACGTCACGGCCTACGCCACCGTCAGCGGCGGCGCCTGGACCGCCTCAGCCGCCAACGTCACCAGCCTCCAGGACGGCTCCCTCACCGTCACCGCCGCCGTCGCCGGCGCCAGCGACGCCCGCACCATCCAGAAGGACACCGTCGCCTACCTCGCCTTCACCAGCGCCAACGAGATGAAGAAAACCAACCCGACCCTCACCGGCGTCACCGACCTCGCCGCCGGCACCGTCATCACCGTCTCCAGCAATGTCGACGGGACCTTGGCCCCGACCGCCACCGTCGTCGCCGGCAGCAATGGCGCCCCGAACACCTGGAGCATCGCCGTCTCCACCCCGCAGAACATGACCCTCGGGGCCCACACCCTGACCGCCACCCCCTCCGGCACCCCCAACAAGGACGCCTACGGCAACACCGCCAGCAACGCCACCCAGGCCATCACCATCAAGGCCAACGTCACCCTCCCGACCATCGCCATCAGCTCGATCACCGGCGCCATCTCCGGCGACGGCATCATCACCTTTGCCGAGGGCTCTGGCGGCGTCACCTTCTCCGGCACCACCACCGGCACCGTCACCTCCGTGAGCCTATCCGTCACCGATGGAACCACGAACTACAACCCCACCGTCACCGGCACTGCCAGCTGGACCGCCTCGCTCACCGCCGGCCAGCTCGCCGCCCTCAAGAACGGCACCCTCACCGTCACCGCCACCGCCATCAACGGCACCATCAACGTCTACGCCGTGGCCCGCCCCGTCCTCGACTGGTCCGACGCCTCGCCGACCATTTCAATCGACGCCCCGATTGGCGATGGTAACCTCTCCGCCACCGAGGCCGCTGGCACCGTCACCATCACCGGCTCCACGACGACCGTCACCGTCGGCCAGGCCGTCACCGTCACCGTCTCCGACAGCGTCCTGACCAGCCGGGTCGACACTACTACCGTCCAAGCCGACGGCTCCTGGACCGCCTCGTTCAACAGCGGCGACGGCAATGCCCTCGCCGGCCTAGTCGACGGCACCCTCAACGTCACCGCCGCCACCAGCGGCGCCACCGATGCCACCGCCACCGTCCTCCTCGACGAAGTCAAGCCCGCCATCCATATCACCGTCGGCCCCACCGTCGACGACCCGCTCCCGATCCTCTCCGGCACCACCGACATGCCGGCCGGAACCTCGATCGAGCTTGCCATCGACGCCGACAACGACGGCGGCACCGACGCCACCTACAGCGCCGTGGTCCTGATCGGGGCCCCCAGCAACACCTGGAGCGTCGACCTCGCCTCAGCGACGCCCGCCTCCGGCAGCCTGGCTTCCGAAGGGCTCGACGCCGCCAGCAAGGTCACCGCCTCCGCCACCGACCCCGCCGGCAACACCGGCAGCGTCGTCGCCAGCGCCATCGCTTCCCTGACGACCGACAGCGGCCTCCTCGCCACCGATTTCCTCTCCAAGGATACCACCCTGATCTTTGCTGGCAAGGCCGAGGTCGGCAGCAGCGTCGTGGTCAAGATCGACGGTTCCCAGATTGGCGGCGCGCAGATCGCCGACGGCAACCGCGACTGGACCCTTGACCACTCTGGCACCCCCCTGGCCGGTGGCACCTACGCCCTCACCGCCCTCGCCACCAACGGTGATGGCAACACTGCCCTTGCCACCCAGTCCTTCACCATCGACGCCGCCAACCCCGCCGTCGCCATCACCGCCATCGACGCCGACACCGGCAGCTCCTCCTCAGATTTCCTCACCAAGGACGACACCCTGGCCTTCTCCGGCACCGCCGAGGCTGGCGCCTCCGTCCTCGTCACCCTCAAGGATGCCGACGACAACATCGTCTTCTCGATCAGCGTGGCGGCCACCGGCGGCACCTGGTCCGTCGACCGCACCGCCTTCCCGCTGGCGGACGGCACCTACACCCTTACCGCCACCGCCTCCGACAGTGTTGGCAACCAGGCCACCGCCACCCAGTCCATCGTCGTCGACACCGCCGCCTCCATCTCGCTTACCACCAATGCCAAGACCAGCGACGACACCCCGCTGATCACCGGCACCACCGACCTCGAGGAAGGTGCCACCATCACCGTCGACATCGACCCCAACAACGACGGCGACTGGGCTGACAAGCAGACCTACACCGCCACCGTCCAGCCCGGCGGTGTCTGGTCCGTCGTTGCCACCAACCCCATCGTCGGCACCGTCGGCGTCCGCGCCACCGGCATCGACGCCGCCGGCAATGACGCCAACGCCTTCAAGACCCTCACCCTTGACCTCAATGCCCCCGTCGTCATCGTCACCGAACCCATCGGCGACGGCAACCTTGACGCCACCGAGGACAACGCCGTCGTCATCCAGGGCACCACCACCGATGTTCCCGCCGGCAGCACCCTCCACGTCTCCGTCACCGATGGCACCATGACCATCAACGACACCGCCACTGTCCAGGCCGACGGCTCCTGGAGCCTCGCCGCCCTCAACCTCAGCGCCATGGCTAATGGCGTCATCACCGTCACCGCCACCTACTATGATGACACCGCCACGCCCTATGCCGACACCGCCACCGTCCTGCACGACAAGGCCGGCATCCTGACCATCGACGCCATCGCCACCGACACCGGCATCACCACCGACTTCATCACTCGCGACCAGACCCTGGTCTTCACCGGCTCTGCCAACGACAGCGACAATGTCACCCTCGTCCTCAAGGACAGTGGCGACAACACGGAATTCAGCGTCGTGGCTGTCGCCACCGTCGACGGCGTCTGGACCTACGACTTCACCGGCACCACCCTGCCCGAAGACACCTACACCCTCACCGCCGACAATGGCGGCTCGGTCAACCAGGTCATCGTCATCGACCTCACTCCGCCTGCCGGGCCGGTCACCGTCAACACCCAGTCCACCGACGACACCACCCCGACCATCACCGGCACCGCCACGGTCGCGGTCAACGAGACCCTCACCGTCACCGTCAACGGCGTCACTTACACCGTTGGGGATGGCAACCTGACCCTGGTCGGCACCGACTGGACCCTGGTCATCCCGCCTGCCAACGCCCTGAGTCCCGCCAGCACCCTCGGTGGCGGTTTCGACGGCGTCTACCAGGTCGTGGCCACCATCCGCGACCTCGCCGGCAACACCCTGTCCGATGTCACCACCGACGAACTCACCATCGCCGACATCACGGCTCCCGTCATCGACTTCGATCCCTCCGATGCCGGGACCCGTGACCGGAGCGTTGACAGTACCTATGGCGCTCAGGTCAGCCTTGACGACAACGCCGACCCTGCCACCGTCGTTGAGGCCTCCGACCTGCTGATCCTGCTCGACATCACGGTGAGTGGCCTGCTCGATGGCGTGGATGAGGAGCTTTCCTTCGGCGTCACGACCGTCGCGGCCGACGGTAGTTCAGGCAGCCAGTTTGATATCACCGTCGGTGGCGTACGCGTCAACCTCACCTACGCTTCCGGGATCTTCACCATCGTCAAGTACAACTATGAGGCCTTGACCGCGGCCGAGGTCCAGGCCATCATCCGCGACATCCAATACGAGAACATTGCCGCCAC
>CAZBDL010000221.1:0-6305 GCA_964490525.1 uncultured Victivallales bacterium
GCCGGCCTGCTCATCCTCGGCTTCTGGGGCTGGGAAGGGGACCCCCAGGAACGCTACGGGGCCCTGGTCGACTGGCCCGCCGCCCTCGCCTACCTCTACCTCCTGCTCGCCCTGCTGACCTATGCCGCCATCCTCGTCGCCCTGGCCGTCAGCGCCGACCTTTCCCTGCTCATGGCCGCCTCCGCGATCGTCTTCTTCGTCGGCCTCCTTGCCGAATACCTCCTCGCCACCTTCGTTCCCCTGACCGCCCTGGCCGACCTTCTCCGCATCCTCGTCCCCAACTGGCAAGCCTACTGGATTGCGGAGCGGCTCGCCGACAGCGGCCCGCCGCCACCCCTGCACCTGCTTGCCGCCACCATCCATGCCCTCGGCCAGGCCATCCTCTATCTGCTCGCCGGGCAGTGGTGGATGCGGCGCCACGAGATGGACGGGGGGATTTAGCCTGAATTATTCATAAAAAAGGCGAGCAAAACAGATAAATCAATGGTAAATAAGGGATTACAAGACAAAACCAGGCTCGCCTTTTTCACTGGCCACGTGAATAATTCAGGTTAGCGGGCGGGGGGAATGAGTTCATTGAGCGTTGGGCGTTGAGTGTTCAGCGTTGGGCGTTCTTGTTTCATGCATCGATCCGAAATCCCCCACCCCCAGGAGACCCTAACCATGGCCCTGATCCACTGCGACTTCTTCTCGGAGACCCTCGGGATGTGCTCGTCGGTGTACGTCATCCTGCCCCAGGAGACGAAGGGACAGGTGGGCATGGCGGGGCGGACGCGGGGCCGGCGTCATCCGGTGCTGTACCTGCTGCACGGGTATTCGGACGACCATACGATCTGGCTGCGGCGCACCTCGATCGAGCGCTACGTGGCACCGCTCGGGCTGGCGGTGGTGATGCCGGCGGTGCACAAGAGCTTCTACACGGACATGGCGCAGGGCGACCGCTACTGGACCTACATCAGCCGCGAGCTACCGTCGCTCTGCCGCCGCTTCTTCCCGATCTCCAGCCGCCGCGAGGAGACCTTTGCGGCGGGGCTGTCGATGGGCGGCTACGGCGGCTTCAAGCTGGCGCTGCGCCAGCCGCAGCGCTTCGCGGCGGCGGCCAGCCTCTCCGGGGCACTGGACGTCGTGGCGCGCGTCCCGCGCCAGCCGGCCAATCGGCAGACCGAGTTCTCGCGCACCTTCGGCGACCTGCGCAAGCTGCCGGGCTCGGACAACGACCTCTTCCATCTCGCCAGCCGTCTTGCCGCCTCCGGCAAGCCCCGGCCCAAGCTTTTCCAGTGCTGCGGCACCGAGGACTTCCTCTACGACGAGAACCTCCGCTTCCGCGACCACCTCGGCGGCCTGGGCCTCGACCTGACCTACGAGGAGGGCCCGGGAGCGCATGAATGGGGCTACTGGGACGCCAACATCCAGCGCGTGCTCGCCTGGTTGCCGTTGCCCAAGCAGACGCCTGCCGGGACGTGACCGCCATGCCCGATGCCGCCGGACACCATGATCCCGCCGCCGAGGTCGCCGCGCTGGCCGAGGCCATCGCCCGCCACGACCGGGCCTACTGGGAACGCGGCGAGCCGGAGATCGGCGACGACGCCTACGACGCGCTCGTCCGCCGCCTCCGCGACCTCGCCCCCGACCACCCGCTGGTGAACCGCGTCAACGCCCCCGCCGTGGCCGGTGCCGGCAAGGTCCGCCATGCCCGGCCGATGCTCTCGCTCGACAAGGCCTACAGCCTCGCCGAGGTGCTCGCCTGGGCCCGCAAGCACGCCCGCTCGCCCGACGAGCCCCTGCTCGTGCAGCCAAAGTACGACGGCATCTCCGCGAACTTCGCGGACGGCCGCCTGGTCAGCCGGGGTGACGGCGAGTTCGGTGAGGACATCTCCGCCAAGCTCCCGCTGATTGAGCTGGAGGCCCCCGGCCACCGCGGCCCGCCCGACCGCCCCGCCCGCGGCGAGATCGTCATCCGCGAGGACGACTTCCGCGAGCGCTGGCCATCAATCCTCAAGAAGGACGGCGCCCCCTACAAGAACTCGCGCAACGCCGTGGCCGGCATCATGGGGCTGAAGGACATCGGCGAGATGCGGCGCCAGGGCGCCAAGCTGACCCTCGTCGACTACCGCCTGGTCAGCCACGCGGTCGCCCTCCGCGACCTCGAGGCGCGCTGGCCGGGCCTGGTCGCCGACATCGAGGACCTGCCCTATCCCCTCGACGGCATCGTGGTGAAGTTTGCGGACGACACCTTCCGCGCGTCGCTCGGCGCCACCGCCCACCATCCCCGCGGCGAGATCGCCTTCAAGTTCAGCGGCATCCGCCGCCAGACCCGCCTGGTCGATGTCCTATGGAGCTTCGGCAAGAACTGCCTCACGCCGGTCGCCCAGCTCGAGCCCGTGGAGATCGGCGGGATCACCATCAAGCAGGCGACCCTCCACAACCTCCAGAACGTCCGCGACCGCGACCTCCACATCGGCGACCGAGTCACCGTCGAGCGCGCCGGGGACGTCATCCCCTACATCGTCGCCAGCGAGCCCGGCGAGACGCGCCGCAGCTGCCTCATCAGCCAGTGCCCCTCCTGCGGGACCGCGCTCATCCAGGAGGGGCCCGAACTGCGCTGCCCCAATCCGGCCTGCCCCGAGACCCGCCTGCAGAACCTGCTCGCCGCCGTGCGCGCCATCGGCATCGAGCGCCTCGGCGAGCCGACCCTGCGCAAGATGACCGAGACCCTCGGCGTCAAGGACTTGCGCGACCTCTTCGGCCTCGGCCCCGCCGACCTCCTCCGCCTCGACGGCTTCAAGGACAAGGCCGCCGCCAACCTTCACCGCGAGATCCAGGCCGCCCGTCGCGTCCCCGACTTCCAGCTCCTCGCCGCCCTCAACATCCCCGGCATCGGCAAGAACATCGCCCGCCACCTGCTGCGCGAGAACACGCTCGACGAGCTCACCGCCATGGACGAGGCGGCCCTTGCGGCCCTGCCGGGCATCGGCCCGGAGCGCGCCGCCGCCCTCCACCGCGAACTTCGCGCCCAGGCCGACGAACTGGCCCGCCTGCGCGGCGTCCTGGACGTCATCCCCACCCGGGCCGACGGCACCGCCCCCGACGCATCTCGCCCGACTATCTGCTTCACCGGCAAGATGCCTGAGACCCGCGCCCACTACGAGGCCCTGGCGCAGGCCCGCGGCTACGAGCCCGTCGACCAGGTCACCGCCACGCTCGCCCTGCTCGTCGCCGCCGATCCCGCCGCCCAGGGCGGCAAGCTCGCCAAGGCCGCCAAGCTTGGCGTCCCCGTGATCGCCCTCGACGACTGGCTCGCCCAAGGAAACGCCCCGGCCGCCCTACCCCCGGCGGCACACCCAAGGGGCACCTTGCGGCCATCACCCCAGGACGAGCCCCTCCTCCCGGGCCTGGACGTCTGAGTCCGCCGCCAAAAGCACCATCGGTGGTGACGGCTGGCGGGGCGTGAACTCCGTCGCAGGCCGTGCCGGTTTCGGCGAAACCGGCATACCAGGCGCTGACGCCAAACGCCAGAGTCCACCCAACGCTGACTCGGGACATGATCCCGGGGGGAACATTCAACATTCAACGTTCAACGTCGGCGGGAACAGCACACCCCGATTGACCTTGAGCGTTCAGCGTTGGACGTTGGGCTTTGAGCGTTCCTCAGCTCGTCATCCCAGCTTCTGGCGGACGGCATCAAGCTCCCGGTCGGCATCGGCGAGCAGCTCGTCGATCAGGGCCTGCACGGGAATGACCTGGTCGGCCATGCCGACGGACTGTCCGGCCATGAGCGAGCCGTTCTTGACGTCACCATCGACGACGGCCCGGCGCAGCGCGCCCATCCAGAAGGTCTCGACCTCGATCTGGGCCTGTTCGCGGTGGATGCGGCCGGCGTCCAGCTCCGCCAGCAGGCGCAGCTGGAGCTTGCCGAACTCCTTGAGGCCGTCGTTGCGCAGGGAGCGCACCGCGACCACGGGCAGGCGCGAGTCGAACTGGGGTGTGGCCACGGCGTCGCGGGCGTTGGCGCGGCGGAAGGCCTCCTTGAAGGCCGGATGGGCGGTGCACTCCTCGGTCATGACGAAGCGGGTGCCGAGCTGGACGCCGGCCGCCCCCATGAGCAGGAGATGGGCCATCATGCGCCCGGTGGCGATGCCGCCGGCGACGAAGACGGGGATGCGGTCGCCGAGCCGGAAGAGGACCTGCTGGAGGAGGATCATCGCCGAGACATGGCCGATGTGGCCGCCCGCCTCGCTGCCTTCGAGGACGATGGCGTCGGCGCCGAAGCGCACCATGCGCTCGGCGATCGACAGGGTCGAGGCGAAGCACAGCACCTTGGCGCCGCTCGCCTTGGCCTGCGCCACCTCGTCGTCCTTCGGGAAGCTGCCGGCGAAGACGACGTACGGCAGGGCCAGCTCGGGCAGCATCGCCAGGTGGCTGCGGTAGCCGGGGGCGATGGTGATGAGGTTCACCGCGAACGGCTTGTCCGTCAACCGCCGGGTCTCGGCGACCTGCGCGCGCAGGACCTCCGGGGGCATGTTGCCTCCGGCCAGGCAGCCGAAGCCGCCCGCCTTGCCCACCGCCGAGACGAGCCGGGGCTCGCTGACCCAGGTCATCGCCCCGCAGATGATCGGATGCTCGCACCCCAGAAACGCGCGTCCCCGGGACATCAGCGACTGGAGGCGAGAGGAGGTCAAAGCCATCGTCGGATCCTTTCTTCAAAGGGGCTCCCGGGGACGCTGCCGCCGTCTCTATGATGCCCATTTCAGGCCGGGCCTTGGGTGGCGGACAGCACCATCCCGGAGAAAAGGCGGAACCTGGCTCGCGTGTCCACCCAACGTTTCCGCCCGTGCTTCGCGAGGCAAACTCATCGACAGGCGCACTCTACACACGGCCGTGGCCGATTGCAATCCGCTTGACGTTGCCCCTTGCAACACTATCCTTACAAAGGACAAAGGGGGGAAACGGAAAGGGGAGGGCCCGCCAATCACCTAGAAGTCCAGCCCGCCAGCAACATGCATGGAGACCCCCATGAACCTGGTCGTCGTCAACGGCAGCCCGCGTCCGGAGGGCAATTCGACCATCCTGGCCCAGGCCGTGGCGGCGGGCGCCATCACCGCCGGGATCCGGGAGTTGCCCCTCATCCACGTTGGCGGCATGCGCTTCCGCGACTGCCAGAACTGCGGCGGCTGCGAGGGCAGCGGCCGGTGCGTACTCAAGGACGACATGGCCGAGGCCTATCGGCGTCTCGCCGCGGCGGATCTCTGGATCTTCGCCACGCCGATCTACTTCGACACGATCTCGGGACAGCTCAAGCTCTTTTTCGACCGCCTCTTCTGCTTCAGCAAGAAGAAGCTGCCGGGACGCCGCCAGGCGGTCATGGCGATCGCCTACGAGATGGGCCACAACGACGCCTATGCCCGGAACGTGAAGCCCTTCCTGGGCTACCTCAACTGGTTCGGCGACTTTGCCCGGACCGAAGTCGTCGAGGCCTGGGGCATGGCCAAGGCCGGCGACATCCACACCCGCCAGGATCTGCTCGACAACGCCCGCCGCCTCGGGGAAACCCTGTCCTGACCGGGATGATCGGTGACAGCTTGCAATCGGTGGGGGCTTCGTCTACCTTTGCGGTCATGATTGATTGCCAGCGCGTGCCCGGCCCCATCGCCCGCAGGCCGGACATCAACGACCGACCACCGCATGACGGAACAGGGAAAGGAACCGCCAATGATGCGCCTTGGAATGACCATGGGGGCGGCCGGAATGGCCGTCGCGATGCTGGCGATGTCAACCTGGCCATGTGCCGCCGCCGACTGGCCAAGCTGGCGGGGCCCGGAACGGAACGGCATCTCGGCGGAGACCGGGCTGAACCCGGATGGGGTCGGCAAGACGTTGTGGCAAAAGGAGATCGGAGCTGGCTGGACGACCGTCACGGTCGACCAAGGCCAGCTTTACGTGATGGGCAACGAGGGTGGCCAGGATGTCCTGCGCTGCCTGGATGCGACGACCGGTGCCGAGCGCTGGGCGGCCCGCTATCCCTGCAACCCGAGCGGCGGGGGCTACGCCGGCCCGCGGGCGACCCCGGTGACCGACGGCGAGCGGGTCTACACCCTGTCGCAGGAAGGGCATGCGGGCTGCTACGACGCGAAGACGGGCAAGCAGGTCTGGCAGCGGCACCTGATCCAGGAACTGAAGGCGGGCAACCTCAAGTGGCAGCTCTCGGCGGCGCCGCTGGTGCTGGGCAAGATGGTCGTGTACAATGCGGGCGAGTCGGGGATTGCCCTGGACAAGCTCACCGGCAAGGAGCTCTGGGGGTCGAAGGG
>CAZBDL010000222.1:0-6292 GCA_964490525.1 uncultured Victivallales bacterium
GCCGAGGGGCGGGGGATCAAGGTGCAATGTGCCAACAGCCGTTCGAGCAGCTCCAGGGCGAGGCGTTGTCGCCGGGCGGCCTCGGCAAGGGCCGGGATGGCGGCGGCCTCATCCCGCAGCCGCCGCAGCAAGTTGGCCACGCATCGACCGTCGGCACGGCCCAGGCCCGGACCGCCCTGTGCCCCCCAGAGCCGGTCTTCGCCCGGGCCTTGTGCCACGGCCAGATAGGCCCAGGTCGTGTCCATGCCCGGCGTCCCTGGCGGAACCGTCAGGCAATGGCGGACGCCCGCTGGCACGAAGAACGCCTCGCCCGGAGGAACGGTGAGGTCCGCGCCGCCTTCCGCCTGGATCCGCCAACGGCCGTCTGGCGAGAATTCCACCACGGTCACCGGCAGGCTCCGCCAGCCGGTGGTGAAGCCGCCGTGGCGGCGGTCGCCCTGGGCATCGCAACGGATCCGGAGGGAGCGCGGATCGTCGCGGGAGAGGCGCGGGATGGGCCCCTTGTCCATGGTTGGTCTCCAGTGCATTACAGTATAAACGTATATGCAAACAATACATGTTCACATAGGAATGGCAACAAGTGGTAGTATAATCGTTGGTAAATACTCTATAAGGAGGCGACGACCATGGCTGGCTGGACCACGCCCTATGACCTGCTCAAGGAAGAGTTCGTGCAGCGCGCCGACGAGAGGTGCGAGATTCCGGAGGGGCTGCGTGCGAAGTTCGCGGCCTTGACGCCGCCGGGGGGGGAGGCCGATGAGCAGGTAGTCGCGGCGATCCATGATGCGCTGATGGCCTTGCCGGAGGATGTGGCCTTGGCGGCGGCGGAGCCCAATGGCCTGGCGGAGATCCGCGCCCTGCGTCCCGATGGGCCGCGTGACCTGGCGTGGAGGCCGTCCGCGGAGGAGCTGCTGGACCGTCTACACGGGGCCTGGACCGGGCGTGCCGTCGGCTGCGCCCTGGGCAAGCCCGTCGAGGCCATGGGCATGACGCGCGACGGCGAGGGCCGGCTCGACGGCAGGAAGACGATCCGTCGCTATCTGGAGAACCGCGGCGACTGGCCGCTGCGCGACTTCTTTTCGCTGCGGGATGCCGGTGATGGCCTGAAGGTGAACTGTCCCGCCTCCTGCCGCGAGAACATTGCCTTCATGGAGCCGGACGATGACATCCACTATTCGCTGGTCGGGCTGGGGGTGCTGGAGGAGCATGGCCTGAGGTTCGGCTGGCACGATGTCGCCGAATACTGGCTGCATCACCTGCCGATCCCGGCGATCTGCACGGCCGAGGCGCAGGCGATCCTGAACTATCAGAGCCGGAGCTGGCGGAGCGGCAGCCGTCCGGCGGGCGATCCGGCCTGGATTCGCCGTCATCGCAACCCCTACCGCGAGTGGATCGGGGCGCAGATCCGGGCCGATGGCTGGGCCTTCTGCTGCGCGGGGCGTCCGGAGCTGGCCGCCGAGCTGGCCTGGCGCGACGCCCACTGGACGCATGAGCGCAACGGCATCTATGGCGAGATGATGTTCGCGGCGATGATCGCGGCGGCGTTTGTCGAACATGACCTGGAGCGCTTGGTTGACATCGGCCTTTCCGAGATTCCCCGGGACTGCCGATTGGCCCATTGGGTGGCGCGGTGCCGGCAATGGCTGCGCGAGTGCGCCGACTTCGCGGCCTGCATGGACCGACTCGAGGGGGAGCTGGGCGAGATGCATGTTGTCCACACCATCAACAATGCCTTGGTCTGCCTGATCGCCCTGCACTACGGGGAGATGGACACGACGCTGGCCCCGGCCATCGCCGTGATGTGCGGGCTGGACACGGATTGCAACGGGGCGACGGTAGGTTCGGTGGTAGGGGCCATCGCGGGCCGTCGGGCCTTCGGGGAGACCTTGGCCGGACGCCTGAACGACGAGATCCGGCCGCGCATGTTCGGGTTTGAGAGGGTGGCGATGCGCGATCTGGCCGTCCGCTGCGCCCGGATCCGCAACGGCTGACCGGCGGGACGCCGCCGTCCAGCGTTCGGTCGCCTATCCGGCCAGCAGTGGCGCCACCGGCGCCAAGGCCACGTCGACCATGCCGCGGACCATGGTGGTGTAGGTGATCCAGCTATCTCTTGGACTGAACTGGGGATGGGGGTCGAGGTGATAGTGTTCCCGGGGCACGGGCGGGGGGGGCATGGCCGAGACGATGGCCGTCTCGCGCTGTCGCCTGCGATCGAAGAACAGGATCTGCACCGGATCTTCCTGCCACCGGTAAGGATCCTGGTCGGCGCACCATAGGCCGCGGTCGGCGCTGCAATGCGCATGGCATATCGCCCGCTTCCACACGTGGCGGCAAACCCCGGTGTCGACCTCATGCTCGTAGGCCCCCCGCTCGTAGTCGATGTAGCAGGCCAGGCCATCCCGTGACCACCACTCGTGGCACGCGCCCCGGTATGGGGAGCAGAGATGACTGGGATTGATGCATTCGTAGCGTGTTCCCGCCGTGTCCATCACGAAGCTGCGCAACCGGTGATGGATGAACTTCCCGCTCACCGGATCCCGATGCTGGTCTTGCGCAATCAGGAAAAGCTCCGCGTCGGTCGGCGAAAATTGCGCATGGTTGTGGTGACGGTCGAATTCCTGCAGGATGGTCACCTTCCCGGTTGCCACGTTTCCCAGCCCCACCCACCAGGCATTGCCGCAGTCGCCATCCAGCAGGAGGTTTTGTCCGTCCGCCGACAGGGTCAGGTGGGTCGCCACTCGCGTACACCTTCGCCCGCCAAGGAATGCGTCCGGTACCGTGCAGATGGTCCGCACCGTGCCGTCGAGGTCCACCCGGTATACGGAAGGACCCATGCCGAAGCAGGCTCCAGCGGAATCCGGCGCGACCATCGGCGACTCGGACGTGAATCCGGCCTGCGGGAAGAGCCGGATCTCGGGCCGGGCCGGATCCAGGTGGACCACCGCCAGGATCCGCTGCCGGTTGGGGGGGAAGGCTGCCACAAACCACAGCCACTCTTCGTCGGGCGAAACGGCCGGGTTGGTGAAGTAGAATGCCTGCTGGACGGGGGCGACCCGTTCCTTCAGGATGAAGCTCTCGGCGCCGGTGGCGGGATCCCGCCAGCGCACGAAGAAGGGATGGCGGGACAGGTCATGCATCGTGAGTCTCCGGTGTTGTGCCGCGTCGGGAAGTCCCGGCGTCCGGCGTCAGGACAGGGATATCCCCGGCATGCCGCCGGTCAACGTGGCGGTCGATGAGTGGGCGGCCTGGAGCCCGGCAGGGCGGGGTGGTGGGGGGCGTGGTCATGTCAGGGGATCCTCATGGCGCATGCGCAGGAGGCGTCGGCGGAGGGCGGCGGTGGCGGTGAAAACCAGGCTGGCGTCGGCAGGGGAGGGGGCCAGGCCGCTGTAGGCGAACTGCGAGTAGAGCTGGAACACGGTCATGGCGTCGTGTTGGAGCAGGGGATCCGCAGCGCCGAGGGCCGCGCCATAGTCGAGCAGGTCCACGCCGGGCGGACGACGGTGTCCGGTCAGTTCAAGCCATTCCCGGGAAAGGCGATAGCAGATGGCGATGGTGCGGCGCGGGTCGACCTCCCGGGGCGCCGCGGCGAGTTTGGCGAAGCGGATCCGGCAGCGCCTCAGGCGGCGCCGCCGCCGCCATTCAGCGATGAAGATGGGGCGTGCGAACCACAACACCACGCCGACGAAGGCCAGGTCGAGGACGAGGATGCCACGGGGACGGATCAACCACGCTCCGGCGGCCTGGAGCGAATGGCGCAACCGATGGATGACCGTGATGGCGTTGGCACGCAGGATGGCCAGTCGCTCCTGCCAACGGGAGGCGGCGGCGGCTATGCCGGTGGCGGCCTGGAGCGAGCGGAGGGACGCCTCCAGTTCGGCCTGGTCGGTGGGAACGTGCGAGAGCCATTCGGCAGCGATGGCCTCGCGATGATCTTCGGGACCGGCCATCTGGCCGCGCCGGGGCATGGTTCCGGCCTGGGCGCGGAGCGTGGTGCGGCTGATGGCGGTACGCTCCGGCGGGGTCACCCGCCATTCGTCCCCGAAGGGATCGTGCAGGCGCGTGAACGCCGTCGGTGTGGTGCGTGAAGGCACCTCTCCCGGCGGGGTCGCGTCAAAGGTCAGCCAGCCCTCCCCCGGGATGAAGATTTGTGTCCAAGCATGGGCGTGGTGTTCGCGAACCTCAAAGACTTGACGAAGCAAGTCGTAGTCCCCGGGGGAATACCCGGTGGCGACGCGGGCGGCGAGCCCGCGGCATCGGGCCAGTACTGCCAAGGTGTTGGCGAAGTATTCGCAGTGACCGCGGCGAAGCTCGAAGAGGAAGTAGTCGGCGGCCTCGCGGTCGACGGGCGGTGGGGCGACGCCCAGGTCGTATGGGTATTCGCGGCGCAGGTAGTCGCGCAGTGCGGTCGCCTGCGCCAGCGGAGTGGCGGCGTCGCGGGTCAGTGCCGAGGCCAGGGCGCGGACTCGCGAGGTGATCGCCTCAGCCGGGAGCTGGCGGTAGTGTTCGACGGGGAGGGATTCCTCCCAGGTGTCGTCGAGCGCGGCGGCCATCGTGGCGATCTCGGTTTCGACCGGGATCGTCATCGTCGACCTAGCCTTGTAGGTGAACGGGAGTGGCGGCAACGGGGCCCCGTCACGGATCCGGCAGTGGTCGAAGTTGGCATCGACCATGTCGCCAAATCCCGGTGGTGGCGTGAACTGTGCGGCCCGGTAGGCGGCGGGTAGGACCGGAGAAGGCCAGCGGTGCAGGGTGATTTCCTGATCGATGTTCGCCAAGTTCAGGCTGGCCTTGACGCCGCCGAAGCGCACCGCTTGCCGGCACATGGCCACGCTGGCGCGCCAGGCGTGGCCATCGTACTCGTCATACAGGCGGCACAGCCAGTACAGCTTCATCGGGCTACGTACGGTCATGATCAGTTCTTGGCCTGGTTCGCCGCTGCCCGCGCCAACCTCCAAGGCCGGTCCGGCATCGTCCTCGGTCCGGTGGCGGCCCTGGGGAGAGCGTCCTGCCGGGGCGGCCTCCGGGGCGATGGCGGCGGCATTCGGCGCCGAGCGCCCGTGCGGCGTCCTAAACCAACGGTCGAGCGTTGGCGGGACATGGCCTTTGCGCTCGGTCCGGAAGGACGCCGGAATCAGGCCCTCGCCGGTGACGCCTCCCGCCGGGAAGAGGCCATAGAGGTAAACGCCTAGCGCCAGTGCCAGGGCAAGGTGCAGGAGAATGTGTCCAGGATTGCGCAGAAAGGCGTTGCCGACGGCGGCGGCGGCCGGATCGTCGGTCAGCCCCACTGTGCGGTTGCGGTAGGCCAGCAGGAGCAGGATGAGTAAGGTCGCCGGCAGCAGCCAGAGATATGCCTCGCGCGGAAAAACCGCCCCGTAGAACAGCAGGACCATGCAGATCAGCCCAAGATAGCGGAAGTCGCGCAGCCGTGTTGTCAGCGCAAAGGCGAATCCGACGATGCCGAGCGATTCGACGAGCAGGAGGTCTGGCGGAACGCCATGGCGCAGGCGGTGGATGGCCCAGCCGCCCGCCGCCAGCAGGATGGTCCCCTGCAGGAGACCGCGGACCAGCGGCGGAAGACGACGATAGGACAGTGCCGGAATGAACGCCGCCGGCAGGCAGGCCGCGATCAGCAGGATGGTCAGCCAAGGTTCGCCATGCTGCCAAAGCGCCGCCCCGAGCGCCAACGCATAGGCCAGCAGATACGCCCATTGCCCGGGAATCTGTTCCGGGCCCGGCGGCGACGGGGGCGGCGGTCGTCGTTCGTTCATGTGTCGATTGCCTTGCCGATGCGACACCACCATGATGGCGTCGGTCCAGATCACAGAATATACAGCCGGATCCCGATATCGACCTGGCGTTCTCCCCTGGCCCGGCGCGGTCACTTGGGCCAAACCCTGGCGGGTCGACCGTGCGCCGGTTGCCGCGCAACTTGGCCGGAATCTCGGAGAGTGCGTCACCGTGACGCACAATGAAAGGCCTTGCGAAATTCGCAACATATTGCCTCCGTTTATATTCAGTATTATTCTTCCGTCTGGCAAGGAGATTGCTGTGACATTTTCCGAAGGCGTCTTGCACGCGACGTTGCGGGTTGGAAAAGGAGGCATGACGATGGACATGGACAAGCTGACCAACAAGACGAGCGAGGCCTTGGCCTCGGCGCATGCGATTGCCGTCGAGCACGGCCACCAGGAGCTACGGCCATGGCATCTGCTGGCGGCCTTGATGAAGGCCGACCAAGGGGTCGTGCCCGCACTGCTCCAGCAGCTCAAGGTGCCGGTCGCGGCGTTGCGCG
>CAZBDL010000223.1:0-5055 GCA_964490525.1 uncultured Victivallales bacterium
GGAGCTGGAGCCGTGCATGACCAGCGGGAAGCCGGGCAGGCGCTTCTGGATCTCCTCGAGAACGTCGAAGTGCAACCCCTGGGTGCCGGAGAACTTGAAAGCACCATGGCTGGTGCCGATGGCGCAGGCGAGGCAGTCGCAACCGGAGCGCTCGACGAACTCCTTGGCCTGTTTCGGGTCGGTCAGCTTGGCGTCCGCCTCGCTGACGGAGACGTGCTCCTCGACCCCGCCGAGCTGGCCCAGCTCGGCCTCGACCGAGATGCCCTTGGCGTGCGCGGCGTCGACCACCTGCTTGGTGATGCGGATGTTCTCGTCGAAGGAGGCATGGCTCGCGTCGATCATCACCGAACTGTAGAAGCCGCTGTCGATGCAGTCCATGCAGGTGTCCAGGTCGCCGTGGTCGAGGTGCACCGCGAAGACCGCGTCCGGGAAGACCGTCTCCGCCGAACGGATCAGTCCTTCGAGCATCGCCTTGTGCGTATAGGAGCGGGCCCCCTTGGAGAGCTGGATGATGAACGGCGCCTGCGAATCGATGTTGCCCCGGAACAGCCCCATGGTCTGCTCCAGGTTGTTGATGTTGTAGGCGCCGATGGCGAACTTGCCGTAGGCGACCTTGAACAGGTCCTTCGTGGTGACGATCATGGGAGGCCTTTCCGGAGAGGGGTTGCGGCTGCGCCGGACTCGGAGTCGAGTCCCGGAGAGCCGGAATATAGCCCCGTGCGGCCAGACGTCAATGCCGGTCCGCGACTTGCCCCGCCGAGCGTCCTGGTCGAGGAGCGCCCGATCCCTCAGGCCGCCCCTTCCACCAGCCCCTTGCCTCAGCGCCGGTATTGCGGGCGCGGCGTGTAACGGGTATGGAAGAGCCGTTGAGCCTTCTCGCCGAGCGGTTCGCCGATGAACTCGGCGTAGATCTTCTGGACGGCGGGATTGCGGTGGCTGCAGCGGATTTCGCGGATGCGGTCGTCCTTGAATAGGCCCTCGGCGCGGGCACGGCGAATGGCGTCGTTGACGTGCCAGGCCTGGCCGCCGCCGCCGATGCAGCCGCCGGGGCAGGCCATGACCTCGATGAAGTGGTAGGGCGGCTCGCGTCCAGCGGCCTTGGCCTCGCGGACCCGGGCGAGGACGGTCTCGACGTTGGCGGTGCCGTGAGCGACGGCAATGCGCAGGTCGTTCCCGCCGACCGTGACGGCCATGGTCTTGATGCCGTCAAGGCCGCGGATCTCGGCAAACTCAAGGGGTTCAGCCTCCTCCCCCGTGAGCAGGTGGTGGGCGGTGCGCAGGGCGGCCTCCATGACGCCGCCGGTGACGCCGAAGATGACGCCCGCGCCGCTGTGCTCGCCGAGCGGGGAGTCGGGGGATTCGAGGTAGTCCAGTTCGCTGAAGGTCAGGCTGGCCTGGCGGATCATGCGCACGACCTCGCGGGTGGTCAGGCTCAGGTCGACGTCCTGATGGCCGCTGGCGAACATCGCCTCGGCACGCGTGATCTCGTACTTCTTGGCCGTGCAGGGCATGACCGAAACCATGAAGATGCGGTCCGGATCGATGCCCGCCTTCTCCGCATAATAGGTCTTGGCAAGAGTGCCGAGGATGGCGTGCGGCGACTTGCAGCTCGAAAAGTGGCCGATCATGTCGCCGTGGAACTTCTCCATGAAGTCGACCCAGGACGGACAGCAGGTGGTGATCAGGGGCAGGCGCCCGGGATGTTCACGGAGGCGCAGGACCAGTTCGGCGGCCTCCTCCATGACCGTCATGTCCGCCCCGAAATTGGTGTCGAACACCGCCTTGAATCCCATCCGCCGCAGCGCCGAGTAGAGCTGCCCGGAGAGGTTCATGCCGGGGGGGTAGCCGAAGGATTCGCCGAGGGAGACGCGAACGGCGGGGGCGACCTGGGCGATGCACACCTTGGCGGGATCGCGGAGGGCATCCCAGGCGGCCTCGGTCTGGTCGTATTCGAGGATGGCGCCGACCGGGCAATGGGCGGAGCACTGGCCGCAGCGGATGCAGGGCGACTCGGCGAGGCCGATCTCGCCGGCCGGGGCGATGCGGGTGGCGAGGCCACGCTCAAGGAAGGAGAGGGCCCAGACGTTCTGTTGCTGCTGGCAGACGATGAGGCAGCGTCCGCACTTGACGCACTTGCGCGGGTCGAGGACGATGGAACGCGTCGTCTCGTCGCGTGGCAGGTCGCGGAGCAGAGGCGGATAGGATTCGCGGCGGATGCCGAAGCGCTCGGCCAGACGCTGCAGCTCGCAGGTGCCGTTGCGCCCGCAGGTCAGGCACTCGTTGGGATGGGCGCTGAGAATCAGCTCGATGACGCTGCGGCGGACGCGGATGATCTCGGGGTCGTGGGTGACGATCTCCATACCCTCCTCGGCGAGGGTCGAGCAGGCGCGCACGAAGTTGCCGCGTCCGGCGACGCGGACGACGCAGATGCCGCACGCGGCGGTGGCGGGCAGGTCGTCGTGCTTGCACAGAGTCGGAATCTCGACCTTGGCCTGGCGAGCCGCCTCGAGGATGGTGGCACCAGGCTCGGCCGCCACCTCCATGCCGTTGATGCGCAGGTGGATCATGGTGGCTCCTGCCGTAGGCGTGCCCGGTATTCCGACTCGAAATGACGCAGGGTGGAGACCACGGGATTGGGGGCGGTCTGGCCAAGGCCGCAGAGGGAGGCGCGTTGCATGGCCTCGGCGAGGAGGCGGACGGCCTTGAGGTCGTCGCTGGCCCCCTCCCCGGCCGCAATCTTGCGCAGGAGGTCGAGCATCTGGCGTCCGCCGATGCGGCACGGGGCGCACTTGCCGCAGGACTCGTCGACCGTGAATTCCAGGTAGAAGGCGGCGATGTCGACCATGCTGTCGGCCTCGTCCATGACGATCATGCCGCCGGAGCCCATGATCGAGCCCAGTGCCTGCAGTTCGTCGTAGCCGACGGGGGTGTCGAGGAGATGGGCCGGGATGACGCCGCCGGATGGCCCGCCGGTCTGCACGGCCTTGATCGGCAGGCCGGTGGCGCTGCCGCCGGCGATCTCCTCGACGATCTCGCGCAGGGAGATGCCCATGGGCACCTCGATCAGGCCGGTATGGTGGGCCTTGCCGGTGAGGGCGAAGACCTTGGTGCCCCGGCTGGTGCCGAAGCCCAGTTCAGCGAAGCGCACCGCGCCGTCGCGCAGGATGGCCGGGACATTGGCCAGGGTCTCGACGTTGTTGACGCAGGTCGGGCAGTTCCACAGGCCAGCCTCGGAGGGATAGGGGGGGCGGGGGCGGGGGGTGCCGCGGCAGCCCTCCAGGGAGGCGATGAGCGCGGTCTCCTCACCGCAGACGAAGGCTCCGGCGCCGAGGCGGACCTCGCAGTCGAAGGCAAGGCCGGAACCGAGGATGCCCTGGCCCAGCAATCCGGCCTTGCGGGCCTGGCGGATGGCCTTCTCGATGCGCTCGACGGCAAGCGGATATTCGGCGCGGATGTAGAACCAGCCGGTGGATGCGCCGGTGGCATGGGCGGCAATGGCCATGCCCTCGATCACGGCATGGGGATCGCCCTCGAGGATGCTGCGGTCCATGTAGGCGCCGGGGTCGCCCTCGTCGCCATTGCAGACGATGAACTTCTCCGCGCCGGGAAAGCGGCGGACATTGGCCCACTTGGTGGCGGTCGGGTAGCCGCCGCCTCCACGCCCGCGCAGGCCAGCGTCGCGAATCTCGCCAATGACCTCCGCCGGGGTCATCGCCAGGGCCCGGACCAGCCCGGCATAGCCACCGGCGGCGACATACTCGCCGATGCTCTCCGGGTCGATGCAGCCAGCATGGGCCAAGACCACCTTGCGCTGCCGCGTGAAGAACGGCAGGTCAAGGGAGAGGGTGTGCTCACGCAGGAAGTCCGGCAAGGCGAACGCCGTCCCGGGCGGCTGGACCAGGAGCGGCAGGATGTGCTCGGCCACAATCAGACGGGCGACCAGGGGCTTGACGTCGGTGTAAAGGACTGGCGCCTGCCCTGCCGCCTCGACCCGCAGCAGGGGGCCACGGCTGCACAGCCCCATGCAGCCGGTGGGCACCACCTGCACCCGCGCCGCCAGCCCGTGCGAAGCGAGGGCCTCGACCAGGGCGCGGCGCATGGCCGGGCATCCCGAGGCCTGGCAGCCAGTGCCCGCACAGCAGAAGACGCGGCAGGCGAAGGCGTCGAGCCGCGCCCGCTCCTTCGCCGCCATGGCGACAAGTTCATTCGGCGTCATCGTGATCCTCCCCGGCAACGAGCCGCTCGCGCCATTCGGCGAGGATCGCCGGAACGTCGCTGGGCTTGACCTTGCCGTAGGTCTTGCCGTTGACGACAATCGCGGGCGCCAATCCGCAACAGCCAACGCAGCGCACGCACTGCAGGTGGAACATGCCGTCCGGCGTCGATTCCCCGGGGGCCACCCCCAGGTCGGCCTTGAGCCGGTCGACGATCGCCGGCGCCCCCTTCAGGTGACAGGCGGTGCCAGTGCAGACGGAAATCACCACCCGGCCCGGCGGCGCCAGCTTGAAGTAGTGGTAGAAGGTCAGGACCTCGTAGATCCGTGCCAGGGGCACGCCCATCGCCTCGGCCACGGCCAGGGCATCGCCACGCGGCACATGACCATGCCGGTCCTGAAGGTCGTGCAACGCCATGATCAACGCTCCGCGCTTGCCCTGCCAGCGCTTCAGCTCGGGGGTCGGCTTTGTCGCCATGGCATGTGCTCTCCGGAGAGGATATGACCATTCAGGCCGGACGGCGAATCTCCGCGACCGCCATGGAGAGTAGCGCCTCGAAGCGGGCGGCGAGGGTCGGCGACAGCGCCATCTCCATGTCCAGCGACGCCGGCTCGATGCCCAGCAGACGGATCTCCGGGGCGGGCAGGCCGAGGCGACGCCCCAGCTCAATCACGGCCAGGACATCGCCCTCATGCGTCGACAGCCCCTCGACCACCTTCACGCTCTCCGCCTCGTCGGGCGAGAAGACGCGGGCCTCGCCCGGGGCCATCCCCATGCGGGCACAGTCGACGATCAGGATGCGCCCGACGTCTGCCGCGAAGTAGGTCAGCAGCTTCATGCC
>CAZBDL010000223.1:5155-6272 GCA_964490525.1 uncultured Victivallales bacterium
ACCTGCTCGGTCAGCCGCTTGGCGTCGAGGGGCTTCTCGAGAAACTTGGTGATCGGCAGGTAGACCTCGTCGATGTCCTTGTCGCTGAACTTGCCGACAAACGAGCCTTCCTGGTTCACGGCGGACAGCATCAGGATCGGCTTCTCCTTGAGGCCGTCATGGTGGCGCAGCGCCCGGGCGATGCGAAACCCCGCCCCGTCGTCGTCCGGGAACATCACGTCCAGGATGATCAGGTCGGGATTGAAGCTGCGGACGTTCTCCTCGATGTTCTTGTCGTCGTGCTGGTACTTCACGTCGTACCCGGCCTTGGTCAGGATCAGGTTCATGGTGGCGACCAGGTCGACGTCGTCGTCCACGAGAAACACCTTCTTCTTCGCGGTCTGCTGCATGGCGTGGCTCCTTGCTCCGGTGGTTCGGCAAACGTCGTGATGGCATGGGCATCGGCCATCGTATGGCGGGTAATGTTGCCCGCCAATGGCGATTCGTCCAGTCCCCATGGCGAGGTTTTTCCCCCGTCAGAACTGGAGCCCGCGCTCGCCGAGGGCATGGCGGACGATGTCCGCGACCGCTTCCGGCGTCTCCACACGCAGCGCTTCGCCCAGCAGCATGCGGCATTCGTCGCGGGAAAAGGCGCGGAGGACCTTCTTGACGACGGGGATCTGCTTGATGGCCATGCTTAGATCCTCGACCCCGGCCCCGACCAGCAGGGGGACGGCCATCGGGTTGCCGGCCATCTCGCCGCACATGGCAAGCCCCTTGCCGGGGACGGCGCGGACCGTCCGGGCGATCTGCGCGATGACCGCCAGGAAGACCGGATGGAGGAACTGGAAGGAGGCCGAGACCTTCTCGTTGCCACGGTCGACCGCGAAGGTGTATTGGAAGAGGTCATTGGACCCGATGCTGACGTAGTCGACGTACTTCAGCAAGGTGCAAAGGCCAAAGACAGCCGACGGCACTTCGATCATGATCCCGACCCGATATTCGGCGGCATGCTCGACATCCTGGGCGTGCAGCTCCGTCTCGGCCTCGTCGAGGGCCTGGCGAAGCTGGAGGACCTCGTCGCTGTTCGCCACCATCGGGAAGAGCACCCGGATCGGCGCGCCCGCCCCCGCCCGCA
>CAZBDL010000224.1:0-6249 GCA_964490525.1 uncultured Victivallales bacterium
CGGCGGAATGCGATCAGGATGTCATCCTGCTGGATGTGATGATGCCCGGGGATGACGGCTTCATGCTCTGCCAGAAGCTGAAGGCGGATCCGGCAACGGCGACCGTGCCGGTGATCTTCATCACGGCGCGGGACTCGATCCGCGACCGGCTGGCGGGATTTGAAGCCGGGGGCGTCGACTACGTGGCCAAGCCGTACAACCACTTCGAGCTGACGGCCCGGGTCGGACTACAGGTCCGGCTGCGGCGGATGACCCAGGAGCGCGAGGCGCTGACCCGGATCGCCCTGGAGGAGAAGCGCGAGGCGACGATCGCACGCATGACCGCCGGTGTAGCCCACAACTTCAGCAACCTGCTGGGCGCCTCGCTGGGCAACTTCATGTTCCTCGAACGCCAGGTGGGCGAAAATCCCTCCCCCGGGGTGCGCGAGGCCCTCGACGACCTGCGCGAAAGCCTGTTGCGCCAGCAGCGGATCGTCCGCCAGTTCCTCCATCTCACCGATCGGGGACGGCTGGCCCATCACGACGGGGCACCGCGTCCGCAGCACGTGCCGCTCCCTCCCCTCGTCGCCGCGCTTGTCGAGGCATGCCATTCTGAACATCCCCCGACCGCCTCCGAGGCTCCGGCTTGGAAGGTCGACATCGCCGCCAACGCCGCAATCCTCTGCGATGCGGACCACGCCGAGGAGATTTTCCGGCTGCTGATGACCGAACTGACGACCCTCGCTGGCCCCAAGGGCGGCCTGGAACTGCATGCCGACCCGGCCCGCGACGGCCACCTCCGCTGCCGCTTCCTGGGCTCGGGGCTGCCCCTCGACCCCGGATTCGGCGAAATCCTCTTCGAGCCCTTCTCCCTGCCCCTCGCCCATGTCGGCACCGGCCTGGCCTTCGCCGTCGCCAAGCAGCTCACCGAACGCAATGGCGGCACCATCCAGGCAGAGATTCCCGCCCCCGGCACGATCGCCATCGAACTCCGCTTCCCCGTGCCTTAGTACATGTGGACATAAATACGATGACCTGCCAATCGTCCTCGTCCTCGTCCTCAGTCCCGAGCACGACGACGTCTCGGGACGGTCCTCGTCCTCGAAACCTCTGAGGAATAATCGAGGACGACGACGAGGACGAGCACGAGCACGATAAGCACATACGTCACCGAACTCATGCCCCAGAACACTTAGCCAACCCAAAGCCCCCCATGAACCCCATCCTTCCCCTTCAGCACTTCATCCCCGATGTCGAGGCCCGGCAATGGGCGGACGGCCGCCTGTACCTCTATGGCTCCTGCGACATCGCCGGCAACACCACCTACTGCAGCCACGAGTACCGGGTGTTCTCGACGGCCGACCTGCGCACCTGGCAGGACCACGGCGTGAGCTTCCGCTCCGCCGATGCCCATGCCGGACGGGAAAGCTGGCTCTACGCCCCGGACTGCATCTGCATCGACGGCCGCTACCACCTCTGCTACTGCTGCGCCGACGGCAGCGAGGGGATCGCCGTCTCCAGCCATCCCGCTGGCCCGTTCTCGCAGGCCTGGGGCGTGGCGGGTGCCGACGGCGACGCCATCGACCCGGCAATCTTCCTGGACGACGACGGCAGCGCCTACTACTTCTGGGGGCAGTTCCACCTGCGCGGCGCCAAGCTGCGCCCCGACCTGCGCGGCATCGAGCCGGCCACCCTGGACACGGCGATCATCACCGAGGCCGCGCACGGCTTCCACGAGGGTGCCTCGGTCCGCAAGCGGGGCGACCTCTACTACTTGGTCTACACGGACATCAGCCGCGGGCGCGCCACCTGCCTCGGCTATGCCGTCAGCCGCTCCCCCCTGGGCCCCTACGAGAAGCGGGGCATCATCATCGACAACACCGGCTGCGACCCTGAGACCTGGAACAACCATGGCTCGATCGCCGAGTTCAACGGCGCGTGGTACGTCTTCTATCATCGCTCCTCGATGGCCAGCCGGTTCAACCGCCGGGTCTGCATCGAGCCGATCCAGTTCGATGCCCAAGGCAACATCGCGGAGGTCGAGATGACCACCCAGGGCGCCGGTCCCCCCATCCCCGCGACCCGGCCGCTCGCGGCCTGCCGCGCCTGCCTCCTCCATGGCCATGTCCACACCGGCGCGCAATGGGACGACTCCCCGGATGCCCCTTGGCAGGAATGCCTTACCGAGATCCACAGTGGCGACCATGCCACCTACCGCCACCTCGACTTCGGCGGCGGCGTCTCATCCTGCCGCTTCCGCGCCGCCAGCATGGCCTATGGGGGAACCATCGAAATGCGCCTCGATCAACCGGACGGCCCCCTGCTCGGCACCTGCCCAATCCCCCACACCGGCGGCTGGCGGTGCTGGTCCGACATCACCGTTCCCGTACCCCATTCACCCACCGGTGCCCACCCCGTCCACCTCGTCTTCCGCGGCGGCTGGGGACGCCTCTTCGACCTCGCCGAGTTCACCTTCGTGTGACCCGGACGCGGGCATGATTCCGGCACCGATCTCCCGATCTGGCGCACGTATGTCGGTTTCGCCGAAACCGGCACGGCCCGCGACGACGCTCACGTCCCGTCAGCCGCCCCCTCCCCGTCTTCGCATCTTTCACGAACGATGAGGGTCAGGTTCGGCGAACTTGCGAACCCTAACCTGCCCCCTCTGGTTCGGCAACTCTGATCACCTTGACTCCCTTCCCCGTCAAGACTGATTCCAGCTCTTCGGTCGATACGGAGTCACTAATGCCAACCGACGCGCGATCACCTCGCAGCGTCTCAATGAAAAGCATCCTGATTGGATTCCCTGCCACGTATTGCACAGCAATCTCGCATTGCCGGATATCATCGAACTTCCACATCTGTTCATCTTCGCTGGTCACCGATTGGCTGATTCCCCGTGCCGACACCACTATCCACGACGGAAACGTCGCGTAGACCCAAAACGCAAAAAGCATGAACCCCAAAACGACCAGCAATACCAAACAAAGCCGTGCCAAGGCTTCGGGCGCCAACCATTGCGTCAGGCTGATGATCGGCACCGAGGCGAGAAAGCTGATTGACATCATGCGCATCAAGCTGCGCTTCGCTTCCCGCCGCTCCCCCGGTTGCAGTATTCGAGGCTCCCGCCAGCGAAGAGGCACTCCGGGAAACAATCCAGTCATGCCTCTGGTGCCCGCTGAACGGAAGCGTTGATGTTGAGACGGGCCGGACGCGCCGATGGGCTGCGACGTCCCTTCCGCTTCACAATTCAGATATCTCACGACTTCGTCCCGGGTTCCGGCATTGATGTTGTCGTGGATCATTTCAAGCGCGATGCATCCCGTCCTGCTGGTAATGAAGTGCGTTTCAGTGTCTGTGAGACTACGCCCAACAATCCGTTCCGCGTCATCAATGATCGCGCTGTGCCATTTCCTGATTGTCCTATCCGTTGTCATCGTTTCACCGAACGGTTGTTGGCAGCAGGAAATCGGGGGCGGGGTCGGGATCGGAATCGGGATCGAAGGAGATCGGGTCAGAGATCGCCTGAGGAGTGCCGACTTCTAGACGACTGGGAACCGGAATTGAACGGCAGGCGACGGAACCGGACCGGATCGATCCCGATTCCGACCCCGACGCCGAGGGGAACCAAGATCAGACGGATTACCAACCATTGGTTCCAGGCGTCACTTGACCGCGCGCCAGGGGCACACGTTATACTGCCGAGGTCGGTTTTTCCAGATATGCCGACCGGGGTGTGCGAGGATGGCGCGATTTCTTTCCGCATATCATCGGCAGCATGGGTGGTTAGCATTGGCGTTGCTCACGGCAGTTCGGCGGCATACCCCGCCAGGTCGCGGATGCGCTCGCCGGGGGCCGGATGGGTGGAGAGCATGTAGGCCCATCCGGGCAGGTTCGTTTCTTCCTGGCCGAGAATCTTGAAGAGCTGGTCGACGCCGTCAGTCCGGCCATGGACGCGATGGACGAGGAGCACGCCAAAGCGGTCGGCCGCCACCTCTTGGCCCCGGGAATACCCCCGTTGCAGGGCCAGATGCATGGCCGAGCCCAGCGCCTCAGCCCCGGAGCCGCCGCCGAAGAGCAGGGCGCAGGCCGTGCCAAAGCCGAGGGCCCGGCCCACCCCGCGCAGATGGTCGCGATGCCGGAAATGCCCCAGCTCGTGGCCCAGGACAAAGGCCAGGGCAATGTCCTCGTCAAGGGCGTCGAGCAGCCCCGAGGTCAGGCCGATCGTGCCCCCGGGAAAGGCGAAGGCGTTGGGCGTGGTGTCGTCGATCAGCACCAGCCGGTAGGGCAGGGTCGGCACCTCCGGGCAACGCACCAGGGCGTCGAGTAGCCGCCGGGGACGCTCCAGCCGGGAATCGTCCGCCGACCCCGCCTCGGGGAGGAAGGACAGATGCCCGAAAAGCCGGGCCTCGGTCTGCACCGAGATGCGCGACACCGCCAGGTCCGTAAGCAGGCCGACGAGGAGATAGGCCGCCACCGCCAGCACCGTCACGAAAAGGAGCAGGCGGCGGAGTTCGGCGAAGGCCGTGCCCCGCGCGCCGCTGATGTCGGCGGTCTGCTCGGGCTGCCGGTTGACGATCCTCATTCGCCGTCCGGACGGGCAAAGCGAATGGCCGTGCCGTAGGCGATGACCTCGGCCGCGCCGATGCTCTTCTCGCGGCCGCCGGTCGACTTCGAGATGCTGCTCGTCTCGACCCGCAGGTTGACGATCAGGTCGGCCTCGGGAAACTGCTCCTTCATGCGCAGGATCGCCTCGCGGCGCCCGCGGTCAAGCACGCTGCAGTACGAGCGCACCTCGCCGCCGAAGATGTTGCGCAGCCCCGCCAGGAAGCGCTTGAAGTGGTCGATCGAGACGACCACCTCGCCGGTCACCAGCCGCGCCTCGGCGACCGATGCCGCGTCCGGGCATTCCCGCGTGGAGAGCACCGGCAGGTCCCGTGTCCGCTCCTCGCGCTCGCGGATGCTGCGGAAGTGGCGCCGCTCCAGGATGGTGCCGACAACCATCGCCAGGACGATCACCGCCAACGGCACCCCGAGCGTCAGGGCCAGCTCGATCAGGGATCGGATCATGGCGCTACTCCACCTTGACCGCCGTGCCGTACGCGTAGATCTCGGCCGCCCCCTGCGCCACCGACGAGGTGCTGTAGCGCACGTTGACGACGGCGTTGGCGCCCAGCTCGCGGGCCTGCGCCACCATGCGCTCGGTCGCCTGCCGGCGCGAGTCCTGCAGCAGCTCGGTGTAGCCCTTGAGCTCGCCACCGACGATGTTCTTGAGCCCCGCCATGATGTCGCGCCCGACATGCTTGGCCCGCACCGTGCTCCCCGAGACCAGCCCGTAATGCTCCACGATGGCCTTGCCCGGAACGCTCTCGATATTCGTCAGGATCATCGCCGTCCTCCCGATGGGGGCATGACACCATGCCCAAGTTCTTCCCCGGTCTCGCCTGATCGCGCGGAGAATCTACCGAGCCGCCCGCAAAATGTCAACCGGCGGCAACGGCCGGGATCGCCTCCCCGTAGAGGGTCGTGGCGGTGGCCCGCCCGATGCGCACGGCCAGCAGGTCGCCGGGAGCGATCCCCGGCGGCGGCGCGAAGACCGCCATTTGGTTGGCCCGGGTACGTCCGCACCATCGGCTGGGATTGCGCTTGCTCGGCCCCTCGGCCAGGATCTCGCGGACCAGGCCGATCTCGGCCTGGTTGAGGCGCTCGGCCCGCACCCGCAAGTCCGCCAGCAACACCTGGTTCCGGGCCTCCTTGACGTCCTGCGGCACGTCGTCCGCCAGCGCCGCGGCCCGGGTCCCCGAACGCGGCGAGTACCTGAAGATGAAGGCATGGCCGAAGCCCACCGCCTCCATCAGCTCGCGGGTGGCCAGGAAGTCCGCGTCCGTCTCGCCCGGAAAGCCGACGATGACGTCGGTGGAGAAGGCCATGCCGGGGACCGAAGCCTTGAGCTGGCCGACGATGTCCAGGTACCGGGCCGCCGTGTAGGGACGGTTCATCGCCGCCAGGATCCGGTCGGAGCCGGACTGCAGGGGCAGGTGAATGCCCTCGCAAACGCTGGACAGCGACGCCACCGCCGCGATCAACGGGGCGTTGAAGTAGGCCGGATGGGGCGAGGTGAAGCGGATCCGGGCCAGGCCGGGAATCGTGTCGAGGCGGGCCAGCAGGTCAGCGAAGGGCGACCGGTCCGGGCTCGGCGGGGCGTCGTCAAGCCCATAGGCCGCAACGTTTTGCCCCAGCAGCAGGATCTCGCCGACGCCCGCCGCAACG
>CAZBDL010000225.1:0-6248 GCA_964490525.1 uncultured Victivallales bacterium
GTCGATTTCCCCGTATGGCCAGTGGAGAACCCCCATCTTCTTGCCGTCGAGAAATACCGTCGCGTCGGTGCTGAAACGCCGCAGGTCAAGGATCACGCGCGAGCCCGCCCAAGACGACGGGATCCGCAATTCTCCCGCGTACCATGCGGCGTCCACCTGGGCCAGCGGACTTCTCCAGCGACGGCCCTCGCCAGCG
Source organism: uncultured Victivallales bacterium (assembly GCA_964490525.1). Taxonomy (GTDB): domain Bacteria; phylum Verrucomicrobiota; class Lentisphaeria; order Victivallales; family CAZBDL01; genus CAZBDL01. The sequence goes on from CAZBDL010000225.1 coordinate 197, forward strand.
GCGATGGCACCCGGCACCTTGGCCGGCTGAAGCCAGGATCCCGGCACCTGGATCAACCCGAACTCCTCGCGCCCGGGAACCTCAACGTCGTCGGCCGAGGCCGGGGCAAACCGCCAGATGCCGTTCAGGCACAATCGGTCACGGACCGGCGACACCGACTCCGCCGATGACGCATCCCAGATTGCCACCATGGACGGCTCCGGCTCGTCAGCCATCGGCAACCCGCCCGAAGCGCCAAAGGCGACCTCGATCCGACCGACATCCAGCACCCCGGCGGACTTCCAGAATTCAACGGCAATCACCATCCTGGCGGCACCCGTAGGAATATCGGCCCCCTTCTCCACCTGCTGCCATCCCGCCTGGTCGTCGACGGCGAGCAGCACTTCCCATCGCCCAATGCCCTTCCCGTCCTTGTCCAGAAAGCTAAATCTCACGCGTGGGCGCTCCCAGAAATTCCCGCCGCTCACAACCTCGGCGACCCGCATCGTCGCCTTCACCCTCACCCCGAAGCTGTCTTCGGGAATCTCGATCTCACGGGAACAGCATGCGGTTCCAGCCGGATTGCCGTTGGCGCCCCGCAGGAACAGTGCATCATCGGGGTCAATCGCGACCGAAAAACCGGGAGCGTCGCACGCCCATCCCGAGGGGGCACCATGGAGATCCTCCGCGGCAAAGTCGATGACCGCCGGGGCCGCGGGCGCCGCCATCGACATAGCAAGCACACTGACCGCGAACATGGCCTTCAGCAATGACGACATATGCTCCTCCGTACTGCGAATTCATTCGGCGGCATGTTGCGTAGCCGCACAATGCCAGCCCCGCTTGGCGACGCCATGGCCCAAGGTTTGCCCCTGGAACCTTCTCGGCTCAACCGCCACCTGCCCATCCGTCCGTCGGCCCTCGATGAATGCCATGAGCATGTCGACGGCGGCGGCTCCCATCTCGCGGACATCCAGCACCATGGTGTCGATGGGGATGCCGCCCTCGGTCACGGGGTGATCGCTGATGCACACCAACGCCAGGTCTTCCGGAATCTTCAACCGCCGGGACCATGCCGCCATCAGCACCGGCAGGGCGTAATACGACTCGTAGGCGAGAATGGCGCTTGGCCGCCTTGGCCCGGCAAGCAATTCCCGGGCCACGGCAAAGGCCTCCGCATGCCCTTGGCAGAAACGATCATGCCGGGCTGCGATCCCGGCCTTGTCCAGTGCCATACGAAACCCGGCGTGGCGATCGACCACGCTGCTGTGCGCCAATGCCGCCACTGGATCCGGGCCCAGATAGCCGATCCGGCGATGCCCGGATTCCAGCAGCAGTTCGGCCGCCTGGCACCCAGCGCTGTGGTCGTCCATGTGCACGCAATGGCTGCCGGTCCGGTTGTTGAGCCAGACGCACTTGACGCGGTGCTGTCGCTGCCATTCCAGGAAAGCCTCCGGAACCGGCTTCAGATAGTTGATCAGATAGCCGTCGCAATGCTTCTCATGGAAGATCGATGCGTCCAGGGAAAAACCTGAAAGGGACGTTTCCGAAATGCTGCTGTAGGTCAGCCGCACTCCCCGCGCCGAGAGCCCTTGCCCGATCGCGTCCAGCAGCGCCGACGGCAGATAGTGCGTCCGGACGTCATGGTCGTCCAGCAACGCCACCGCATTGAAGCGCCCCGAGGAAACCGCCTTCGCGGCGGCGTTGGGACGGTAGCCAAGTTGCCGGGCGACATCCAGGACCCGCTCGGCACGCCTGACCGCATCCCGCCTCATGCCCTTGCCCACGCCGCGCAAGATCCTCGCCGCCGTGTCCCGCGACACGCCAGCCCGGGAGGCAATGTCATCAATCGTCGCCATGGTCGCCTTCCCCGCCGGAGATACAATCAATACCGGTATTAATTAAGCCCCGTTTCCGCGGATGTCAAGCGGAAGTTCATCACGACTGCCCACCTCCGCCTGCCGCGCGCCCCTACAGGTAGGCGCCGAGGTCGGCGAGGCGCGTGCGGACGTCGCGGCCATCGAGGTCGGCGGGGTTGACGCCGCGTTGCGCGGCCAGCGCCGCCCCGAGCCCGGCAGCCTGGCCGACCGTGCAGGCCGGGGGCATGACGCGCATGCTCGAATGGATCGCGTGGTCGACCGAGATCGGGCGTCCGCCGACCGTCAGGTTGTCCGCGTCCCGCGCCACCACGCAGCCGTAGGGGATCTCGTACCATTCGCCCTCGGGCATGTGCAGGTGCTCGGTGCCCGCGCCGTCCGGGTTGTGGATGTCGATCATGTAGCGGACGCGGGCGATGGCGTCGGGAAACTTCTGGCGGGTCACGAAGGCCTCACGCTCGAGGTAGGCCAGGCCGCGCACCCGCCGGGTCTCGCGCACCCCGATGTGCTGGGCGATGGAGTGGATCCGCGCATTCTCGAAGCCGCTCACCTTGGCGCGGAGGAAGCGGAAGAGCTGGCGCACCTGCCGATGCCCCTCAATCTCAGCGGCGGACAGGTCGGCGCCATCCGTCCCCTTGCGGTGGATCACCCGGGTAGTGTTGAAATGGATGACGTCCGGCTCAAGGCAGTGGAAGAGAAGGACATTCTCGCGCGGACAGTCGATCTCGCCGGCGGCCTTGGCCTCCAGGAAGAGACGGCTGATCTCGCTTCTCGGCGGCATGCGCGCGACGTCGACATCGGCCAGCTTGAAGCAGGTGGTCATCGGCTGGGCATGGCCGGAGGGCCCGCCCTGCTCGCAGGTGCAGCCGGCCCGGAAGGCCAGGTCGGCATCGCCGGTGGCGTCGACATATTGCTTGCCACGCACGACCGTGAACCCGGACTTGGAGAACAGCACCAGGCCCGCGATGCGGCGCCCGTCCATGAGCACGTCCGCCAAGGCGTGGTGGTAGAGCAGGTTGACGCCCGCCTCCAGGCACAGGTCCTCGGCGGCGAGCATGGCCACATCCTTGGCGATGCGCCGGGCCAGGTCGCCGGCCATCTCCGGATCGCGGCCGACCTCCTCGCGCTGCGTCGCCGGCAGATAGGCATGCATCGCCCGGCACCAGTCCATGTAGACCGGACGGTCGAGGCAGACGGTCGGGGCGTCGCCGAGGCGCACATGGTTGGGCATGAAGGGGTGAACCTCGCCGAAGGAGGCCATGCCGCCCAGGCCCCCATAGCGCTCGACGAGCAGGACTTTCGCCCCGGCCCGCGCCGCCATCACCGCCGCCCCCAGGCCACCCGCCCCACCGCCGACCACCACCACGTCCGCCTCCGCCGTCACCGGCAGATCCTTGTCCAAGGCATACCTCATCGCCCAATCCCTTCCTTCATTATTCACTATCGTCCTCGTCCTCGTCCTCGTTCTCGCTTGCCCGCATTCTTGTCTGGCGCAGTCCGCCAAAGGGCGGGCTCCCGACTTGGTTTTCTCGGAGACAGAGGTTCGCCCGCGGGAGCGGGCTCCTACACGGCACCGGGCTTCGCTTCATGATCGTGCTCGGTCGGCAACAGAGGTTCGCCCGCGGGGCGGGCTCAACATTGTCTAGAGTCTGCCCGGGGTGATTCCCTTTCTCCTTGAACGTTGGGCGTTGAATGTTGCGCGTTGAACGATTGGGCCAAGTATCAAGACCATTGCCGGACGCTTTACAATATATCTCCACCGGGCATACTCCGGCAACCCCGCCAGGACGGGATTCGGCCCGCAAGTTGCTTGCATTCTCCGCCACACCGCATATCTTCTGTGCTTTTCCGCCACGGAAACCGCACACGCATCCGCCGACGCCGCCGCGTTGCTGCGTCCCCGGATCCCTTCCCCGAGAGGAGCGCCATCATGGCAGCATCGTTTCTTTGGCAGGTGCTCAAGCCGGAATTGATCCGCATGCACCTGGAAAACCGCGACAAGCCGGGAATCATCCGGGAGCTGGTCGGGATCCTCGACACGGCCGGCCTGCTCAAGGATCGCGCCGAGGCCGAGCGGGTGGTGCTCGCCCGCGAACAGATGATGAGCACCGGCATGGAGCACGGAGTCGCCATTCCCCACGGCAAGACGGACACCGTCGACGGCCTGCTCGTGGCCTTGGCCCTATGTCCGGAGGGGGTCGACTTCGACTGCATCGACCGCCAGCCGGCCCGCATCCTCATCGTCACGCTCTCTCCGGCCAGTCGGACCGGTCCGCACATCCGCTTCATGGCCGAGGTCAGCCGCATCCTGCGCGACCCCGACCTGCGGGCCCAGGTGCTGGCGGCCAAGTCGCCCGGGACGGTGGTGGACATCCTGCTGCGGGCGGAGGGCACCCGATGAGCCCGCTTGGCGGTTGGCGGCGGGGGGGGATCCTCGGCGGCCTGCTGCTGATGGCGCTCCCGGCCATGGCCTCCTCTGCGGAGCACGGCGGCGAAGGCGACATGGTCCACAAGATGACCACCCTGATGCTGCAGCTCGCCCTGATCCTGATCGCGGCCAAGCTGGGCGGCTTCATCTGCTCACGGGGCCTGCGCATTCCCGAAGTCCTCGGCGAGATCGGGGCCGGCATCGTCATCGGCCCGTACGCTCTCGGCCCCTGGACCGGCCTCTTCCCCGCTCCCGCCGCCGATGGCGCCTTCCCCGTCTCGCCGGAGCTCTACGGGGTGGCCACCCTCGCCTCGATCCTGCTGCTCTACATGGCTGGCCTCGAGACCGACCTAAAGATGTTCCTGCGCTATTCGCTGCCCGGGGCCATGGTCGGCATCGGCGGCGTGATCGGCTCCTTCATCCTCGGCGATGCCATAGCCGTCTGGCTCGGCGTCGCCCCCGGCTATTTCCACCCCAGCGCCCTGTTCCTGGGCACCATCTCGACCGCCACCTCGGTCGGCATCACCGCCCGCATCCTCCGCGAACGCAACAAGCTCGACTCGCCGGAGGGGGTCACGGTCCTCGCCGGGGCCGTCGTCGACGACGTCCTCGGCATCGTCATCCTCGCCGTGGTCGTCGGCTTCTCCCGCGTCGCGGCGGCCGGCGGCACCGTCGACTGGGGCAGCATCGGCCTGATCGCGGGCAAGGCGATCGGCTTCTGGCTGGGCTGCACCGTCCTGGGCCTGGTCCTCGCCACCCGCATCAGCCGCCTGCTCGAGTGGTTCGGCTCCCGCGAGAACATGGCGACCCTCTCGCTGGGCCTCGCCCTGCTCCTGGCCGGGCTTTCCGAGAAGGCCGGGCTGGCGATGATCATCGGCGCCTACATCATGGGCCTGTCGCTCTCGCGGGTCGATGCCGCCCACACCATCGAGCACCGCCTCGAGCCCGTCTACCACACGCTCGTCTCGGTCTTCTTCTGCGTCATGGGCATGCTGGTCAATGTCCCGGCGATGCGCGGGCTGCTCGTCTTCGGGCTCGCCTACAGCCTACTGGCCGTCGTCGCCAAGGTCGTTGGCTGCGGCATCCCGGCCCTGCTCATGCGCTTCAACCTGCTCGGCGCCCTGCGCATCGGCGTCGGCATGCTGCCCCGCGGCGAGGTCGCCTTGATCGTCGCCGGCATCGGCCTCTCCGCCGGCGTCGTCTCCACCGAGATCTTCGGCGTCGCCATCCTCATGACCCTGCTCACCACCATCATCGCCCCCCTGGTGATGGTGGCGATCTTCGACGAACGCCCCGGACAGACGGGCAAGGCCGGCGCGGTCGCCGAGCGTGCCCCCACCGTCATCCCCCTGCCCAACGTCGAAATCGCCGAGTTCCTCCTCCGCCGCATCGTCCAGACCTTCGAGGAGGAGGAGTGCTACGTCTACAACCTCGGCCATGGCGTCCACCTGATCCGCAAGGACGACATTGCGATTAGCATCCGCATGGAGGAGGAGCGCCTGGTCCTGACCTGCAACGACCGCGACTGGGACTACGCCAAGCTCGTCCTGCTCGAGGCCGCCACCGGCCTGCGCACCCTCTTCGACGGGCTCGGCAAGCTCAATGGCGCGGACTTCCGCAGCCGGTTCGCCGTCTAGCCTGGATTATTCATAAGCATGACTTTTCATGCCTTGATTCATTCATGTGGCAAGCGGGGTGGGGCTGTCGTCCCTTCAGGACTCCGGTCATTATGGCTTGACGGCCTGCCCCAGGGCTCACGCCCTGGGCT
>CAZBDL010000226.1:0-6247 GCA_964490525.1 uncultured Victivallales bacterium
ATCAGGATGCCCAGGCGCGAGGCCGCGGCGAGGGCCGCGACGATCGCCGAGGGCGTGGCCAGCACCAGGGCGCACGGACACGAGGCGACCAGCACGGCGATGACGCTGCGCATGTTGCCGGTCAGCCACCAGGTGACGCCGGCGATGACCAGGATCGCCGGGGTGTAGTAGCCAGCGTACGCATCGACCAGGCGCACCAGCGGCGGCTTGCTGCCCTCCGCCGCCAGGATCAGCTCCTTCACCTGGCCCAGGGTGGTGTCCTCCCCGACCCGCGTCACCCGCACGTCGAGGCTTCCCGTCAGGTTCTGCGTCCCCGCGAAGACATCGTCCCCCAGGCTCTTGTCCACCGGCAGCGACTCGCCCGTGATCGAGGCCTGGTTGACCGTGCTGTCGCCGACCAGGATCGCGCCGTCGACCGGGAAGTTCTCGCCCGGACGGACGCGGATGACGTCCCCGACCTTGAGCGTGGCAGCCTCGACCATCTGTTCGCCGGCCTCGCTCAGCTTGCGGGCGGTCGTCGGGGCCAGGCGGATGAGGGCCTCGATGGAGCGCTGCGCTCCGCTGGCCGTGCCGGCCTCGATGATGATCGTGACGAGCAGGAAGAAGGCGATGATGCCGGCGGTGCGAAAGTCGGCCCCGGCCATCGCGGCCAGGATGGCGAGGGCGACCAGCTCGTTCATGTGGACGCGACCGACCGCCAGGTCGCGCAGCGCCGTCAGGAAGATGGGTAGGGCGAGGATGACGGCGCCGATGACGGCGGCGGCATCGGCGGCGAAGGCCTGGCCCGGCAGCAGCCAGGCGATGAGGTAGGAGTTGAGGATGAAGAGCCCGCCGACCAGGGCGAGCCCAAGCTTGGCCATGCTGCGGGGATGGCCGGCCCCGTCCGTCTGGCAGCCACAGCCCAAGGTGGCGGCGCCGGACGGGGCGGCATGGCCGCAATGGGCGCAGGCGGGCGGGGGCATGGCGGCTTCGGTGGTCATTCGTCGGCCCCTTCCGCGGGAATGGCCGGCTTGGGCCGGGCCGGCTCGGGATTGATCTGCACGCGGACCTCCTGGCGGCCGGTCTCGTTGGTCCGGACGATGAACTTGTCGGTGGCCTGGTCGAGGACCGTGGCCAGGGTGTCGCTGTAGAGCGCAAAGAGGACGGTGCCCGGGTTGGCCCGGAACTCCGCGAGGATGCGCTGGAAGTAGATGCCCTCGGCGGCGACGTCGGAGACGATCCGCTTGCGGTAGGTCTCGGCCTCGGCCAGCAGGCGCGCGGCGTCGGCCCGGCCCTGGCCCTGGGTACGGGTGGCGTAGCGACGTGCCTGAAGGATGGCGTTCTGGCTCTCCTGCATGGCGGAGACGACCTGCTGGAAGGCGGCCATGGTGGCGGCGGGCGGCGTCTTCTCGGTGAGCACGACCGAGTTGACCGCGATGCCGAGGCGCCGCTCCTCGACCAGGCGCGCCAGGCGCGCGGCGACATCGTCGTTGAAGGCCTTGGCGTCCTGGTAGAGAGCGGCATCGACCTGGCGGACGGCGGCCTCGTGGATGACGGCGGTCTCAAGCAAATGGCGGAGCAGGGTCTCGGGCCCGCGCGGCCCGACCGCCTGGCCGGTCTCGCCGTGCCGCAGGATGTCGTCGGGCTTGCGCGGGTCGGCGGGACAGAGGAAGCGCAGATAGTAGGCCCGCGGATCCGTCACCCGGTAGTTCAGCGTCCAAGCGGTATGCACGACGTTCGCGTCGCCGGTCAGCAGGTAGCCGTCGACCCCCGGCTTGAGCGGCGCCTCGCGGGGGGCGTTCTCGTCCTCCATCATGCTAACCTGGCGGGCGGGCCAGAAGGCCATGGTGGCAATGGTGCGCTGGCTGGTGGGGATGCGGACCAGCTCGTGGACCGGCTGGGGAAAGACCCAATGCCAGCCTTCCTTGTGGACGGCGACGAGGCGTCCGAAGCGCAGCACCAGGACATTCTCCTGGGGCCCGACGGTAAAGTAGCCGCCGAAAGTCAGGTACCAGAGGACGAGGCCGGCCATGAGCAGGCCCAGGAGGACGAAGGCGACATGCAGGCTACGGCTGACGGCGGCGAGGCCGGCATGGCAGGCGACCTCGTCGCCGGCGGACGTGCCGGGAGGGGCAACCGGAGCTGGCGGGAGGCGCGTCATGGGGCGGGAATGGCCGGGGCGGGGGGTTGGGGGGCGTCGGGCAAGGCGGTGCGGGGCTGGAAGGCGCGCAGCTTCTCGGCATCCAGCTTCAGCAGGTCGAAGGGGGGCGTGTTGGTGTCCAGGATCAGCGTCGTCCGGCTCGCCATGATCCGGCGCAGCGCATCGAGCTTGCGCAGGAAGGCGGCCAGCTCGGGCTCCTCCCGGAAGACCGCATAATGGGCGGCCGACTGGGCATCGCCCTCGGCGCGGATGCGCTTGGCCGCCGCCTGGGCATCCGCCAGGATCGCGTCGCGCTCCTGGTTCGCGGCGGCGCGGATCTCGTCGGCCTGCTGCCGGCCCTGGGCCCGGTAGGTCTCCGCCGCCACCTCGCGCTCGCTGCGCATCCGCTCGAAGACCTTCTCGGAGATCTTCTCGGGCAGGCCGAGGGACTTGATGCCGACATGCTCGACCTGGATGCCCAGCTGCCCGGCGGCACGCTCGGCAATCTCCCCGCGGATCTTCTCCTCGACCTCGGAGAGCTTCATGCGGGCCGGATCCGTGTTCACCAGGTCCTCGAAGCGGTACTGCCCGAAGACCCCGTTCTTGCTGTTGCGCATGAAGTCGTTCAGCCGCGCCTCCGCCTCCTCCACCGTCTTCACGCTGCGGAAGAGCAGCACCGGGTCGTCCACGTGGTAGACCACGAAGATCCCTGCCGTCAGGTTCTTCCCGTCCGCCGTGAACGTCTCCTCGATCTTGCCGATGCTCCCGTCGAACGAGCGGCTGCGCCGGTCGAAGCGGGTCAGCATCTGCACCGGCGCCGGCCAGCGGAAATGCAGTCCCGGCTCGGTCACCGCCCGCGGCTTACCGAAGGTCGTCACCACCACGTATTCCGTGGAGCGGACCTGGAAGGAGAAGATGGACACGAGGAAGACCGCCGCCACCACCGCCCCCAGCAGGAGGGTAGGCAGATGCCGCCCGCCGGGCGGGGCTGCGGATTCCGAAGCGGGCATATGCATGGTCGCCTCCATGTGGCTGGTCGTCATTTCTTTTCTTCGCGCAGGTCGGAGAGGTCGGCGCTGATCAGGTCGAGCTGCGCCTTCTCCTCCAGGTTGAGGATGAACACCTCGTCGCGCCCGGATTCGGCCACGACATACTTGCGGACCTCGCCGCAGTCCCGCTCCAGGAAGTCGAGATAGGTGCGCAGGATGAACATCGCCGGCATGGTGCGGTAGACCAGGACCTGACGGGAGAACCGCTCCATCTCGGCCTCGGAGACCTTCACCACCTGATCGGCATAGGCGGCGGCGACGCTGACCTGGCGGCGCGCGGCGCCGCGCGCCTCCGGCAGAGTCTTGCGCTCGTAGCTGTGGGCCGCCAGGATCTGGGACTCCTTCTCCTCCTGGGCTCCGACCACCGCCTGGAAGGATGGCGCGACCTGCTCGATCGGCGGGTGCGCGTCATGGAAGTTGACATAGACGATGTCGACGCCGAGGCCGATGGCGTCCGCCGCCGCCTGGAGCCGTTCCGTGAGGGTCTGCGTCGCCTCGCCGCGGCCCGTGGACATGACCTTCAGGAGGTCGGCGCTGGCCAGGTAGTTGGTGACCTCGCGCTCGGCCAGGTCGCGCAGCGCCGCCGAAGCGTCGCGGTGGCGATAGGCGTAGGCGACGATGTCGCGGATGCGGTACTGGATGGGCAGCATCGCGGAGAGGAAGGAGACCGAGACGTCGTCGGTGGCCGTGACGGTGGTGTCGGCCATGCCGGGCGACCGGTCGGCCGCCACCAGATACTGCGATTCCTTCTCGTAGTGCGAGACCGTCCAGAGCACCACCTCGTACTTCTTCGGGTCGCCGGCCGGGCGGGCCTCGGCCCCGGACGGGCCGTCCTTGCCTTCGACCTTGATCTGCGAGCCGATGACGATCTCGCGGAGCTGGCCGACGGGATGGCGGGCGAGGCGCTCGCAAGGCCAAGGCAGCTTGAGGTAGAGCCCGGGACCGAGGGGCGTGCGGTCAAGCAGGGCCTTGCCGAAGCGCTCGCGGACGCCGACCTCGCCGTAGCCGACCTCGGCCAGGCAGGTCAGCAGCCAAAGGGTCGCCAGCCAGACCAGCAGCAGCGGAATCACCGCCCGCTCGACGAAGCGGTACATCCAGGTGCCCGAGGCCTTGAAGCCGAACTGATAGTCCAGCGTGTCGGCCACGTTCTTGACCACGCCCCCGGGCTCGGTGAAGAGGGCGAGCAGGCGGCTCTCGAAGACCGGACGGGCCTCGCCGAGGGTGCGTGGCCGGTAGAACTCGACAATGAAATTGCCGACCAGCTCGATGCCGAGCAGGACCAGCAGGACGAAGGCCGCCACGCGCCCGTAGGCATCCCCGTCGGGCATCTCCAGGTAGCGGCAGACCAAGGCGGCCCCGGCGCACGCGCAGGTCAACGCCGCCAGTGTCAGCCAGGCCCCCACCGCCTGCAGCCAACGGTACTCCGGCTCGCGCGACTGGCCCAGGCAAAAGATGCCCCCAAAGACCGTCACCAGGGCAATCAGCAGCGCCACGAAGGCCGCCTGCCCAGGGGTCGCCGTTGCCGCGGCCGTCACCGCCGCACGCCCCGCCCAGCCAAACCAAAATCCCGCCAAGGCCCCGGCCAGGATCACGATCACCCCGGCCAGCAGCCCGAACGGGGCATACCGCTCATACCGCTCCAGCGCCCGCTGGTGACGGCGCAGGTATTCGTCCTCACCCTCGAACACCGAGGCCGCCGCCTGGCGCTTGCGCTGCTCGAGCAGCCGCCGGTCCTCCTCCTCCTGCCGCGCCTTCCGGCGCAGATGGCCCAGCCCAAGCGCGCCCAAGGCCAGCCAGGCCGCCACCGCAAAGGGCACCAGGGCAATGTCGAACAGGTCGGCCTTCGCCCAGCGCAGCCAGGGACCAAGAACCGCCACCGTCAGCCCGGGCAACGGAATCAACAGGGTGACCAGCAGCGACACCAGCCAAAAGGTGTCCGCCCGCTCCTGCCGTGCCTGAAGGGTTTCACCGCGCATGATCCGAGCCCGTGCGTTGTCGTTGCTGGTCGCCTGGTCGTCGTCCCGGCTTCCGGATGTCCAGGCCGCCGACGGACTTGCCGGGACGCGGGCACCTGAGACGACAGAACCCTACCATACCCCGCCAGTACGGATTCTCAAGCGGCTCATCTCTTTCCGGGAGGGGGATCCTGCGCCAGCCCGGCAGGCAAGTCGGCAAGCAAGGCCTTGGCCGCCGGGTGCCCGTTGTCGGCCGCCCGGCGCAGCCAGGTGAAGCCGTCGGCCTCGTCGACCTCGCCGCCCTCGCCATGCAGGCAGCACAAGGCCAAGGCATATTGGGCATGGGCATCGCCCTGCTCGGCGGACTGCCGGAACCAATGGCGGGCGGCCGGGAGATTGACGGGCAGGCCCCGTCCCTCCTGAAAAAGGCGCCCCAGGTTGTATTGGGCGCGGGCATCGCCAAGGCGGGCGGCCGCGAAGAAGCAACGAGCGGCGCGCACCGGGTCGGGATCCTCGCCAATGCCTTCGAGGGCGAAGACGCCAAGCTGGAACCAGGCGCGAGGATGGGCGTTGACCGCAGCCTTGCGATACCATGCGTGCGCGGCCGCCAGATCCTGCCCGACCAGCTCGCCGTCGGCATAGCAGTCGCCCAGCTTGACCTGGGCCATGGGCACCCCGGCCAGGGCGGCTTCGCGGTAGAGCGCCAAGGCCCGCTGCGGCGAGACCTCGACCCCCAGTCCGCGCTCATGGCAATGGGCGAGCTTGGCCTTGGCCTCGGCATCGCCGGCGGCCGCGGCCCGCCCCAGCCAATGGGCGCAGCGCTCCAGGTCGGGCTCACCATCGACGCCCGCAAAGTGGCAATCCGCCAGCAGCCGCATGGCGGGAGGATCCCCTTGAAACGCCGCCTTCTGGAGCAGGGCCATGGCGGCAGGGCGGTCCGGAGTCACCCCTTCCCCGTCCAAGAGCATCTCTGCCAAGGTCCGCCAGGCGGGCGGAAAGTCGACGGCGGCCAGCTCCCGCAGCATCGCCGCGGCCCGGGCCGGATCCGGTGACAAGGGCGGGTGACCACCGCCGCCGGGTATCCCTTCGCGATAACACACCGCCACATTGAAGCGCGCCGCCGG